>NZ_JBWXUE010000010.1:0-249170 GCF_057158765.1 Kitasatospora sp. NEAU-69 | reverse complement strand
AGAGCGTCCGCCAGTAGGTCATCGGATGCGGGGGCTGTGGGGGCGTGTGTCCCAGCGGTGGGTGAACCATGCTCGTCGTATCAGGCTGCGGATGGTGACGATGGCCGTAGCCAGGGCGATGTAGAACTCGACGCACGCCCGGCGGCGCTCGGTGCAGCGGCGGAGCTTGCCGAAGTTGTTCAGCCACGAGTTCGTTCTCTCCACCACCCAGCGGCCGTCCGCCTGGATCGGGGTCTGCTGGCCGCGTTTGGCGATCCGCGGAGCGATCTGGCGTTCTGTCAGGTCCTCGTAGACGATGCGGTAGTCGTATCCGGCGTCCAGGCTGAGGCTGGGGTGCTCGGGCAGCGGGCCGAGTTCCTTGCCAAGGTCGCGGTACTGGTCGAGGGTCGTCGGAAGGAGCGTGTGGTCGCGGATGTTGGCCGGGGCCGGGTGAGTGACCAGCGGGATGCCGTAGGCCTCGGTCAACTGCGAGCGTTTGACGCCTTGTTTGGCACGGTCAACCGGGCTCCTGCCGGCGCATTCGCCTCCGGACGGTGCCTTGGTCTGGCAGCCGTCGGCAGCCAGATGCTCCAGCTCCAAGCCGACCATGCGGTCGTAAGCGGCCAGAGCCGCCAGGCGCAGGACCTCGCCCATCCCCAGGGCGATCCAGTGGTCCCGGCGGCGTCGGATCGTGGTGGCTGAGCAGGCCTGGTCCGCCACGCGCTCGTAGCCCATGCCGGACACCAGGACCAGGATGAGCCTGTCGAAGACCAGCGCGTCGGGGATGCGCGGGTTGTGGCAGCCCAGCGGGTGGTCGTCCCGGTGTTCCGGCAGCAGCGCGAGGAACTCCTTGCGCAGCGGATCCAGGATGCAGGCAGGAACGACAGGCACGAGCCCTCCCCGAACACGCGGACGTCACAGCGCCGCGCCCGGGCGGTTCAGCGCAGCGCGCCGGCCCTGGTGTGCAGTTCGGCCCGGTCGGCGGCGGCCGTGCCGTGGGCCCACCCCTCGCGGTCGTTGGCGTATGCCGAACCGTGACTGTACGACAGCTCGCCGAACAGCTCGTCCACCTGGTCGTCCACGGCTTCGGCCCGCGAGGCCAGCACCGGCAGCAGCCCTGCCGTCCGGCCGACTTTTCCGGCCGCCTTCACCGCCTGCTCGGCGACCCGCCCGAGCCGCTCCTCGATCCTGGCGGCGTAGGCCACCAGGAACGACTGCCTGAAGGACCGGGTGCGCGAGCTACCGTCCCCACGCTTGCGCGCGCCCGCCGCCTGCAGCGCCGCCTGGGCCTGGACCAGCAGCGAGGTGAACAGCAACTCGACCGCCTCCACATCGGAGGCGAAGCCGACCACCGTGGAGAACCCCAGGTTCCTCGACCACACCGTGCGACAGCGGTTCGCCTCCGCCACCGCCTGCAGCAGCACCACCTTCGGCTCCTCATACGGGGCATCCACCGCCACCCGCACCCCGCCCGGCGTCTGCCGCTCACCCCGCTCCACCGCCAGCAGCGCCATGTCGATGCTGTGCTGGGACATCAACTGCTGCGCCTTGGCCGTCAGCGCTTCCGCCTCCTCGGGGAAAGAGGTCGACTCGGCCTTCGCGAGCAGTGCCCGAATCTTGCCCAGCAGCGAAGACTCCACCCCGCCGGCCTCGACCATCCCAGCGCTGCCGGTCTCACAGGGCACCGGCATCAGCCGCGGCACCTCGGGAAGCCGGCTCAGCAGTTCGAACAGTTCAACGACGGCCCGTCCCAGCACCACCGGATCGCTCTTCTCCCGCGCGGCCGCACCGTCGACGTAGGCGTCGTCGTCACCCCACCACGCCGTAGCCGATGCCTCCGCAAGCTGCTCGGCCCAGCGATTGGGCAACCGCCTCGCCGGATACTCGCGGTGCTCCGCGGCGACCAGATCGGCGGCGATCCGCGCGTGCCGCACGGCCAGCTCCCGGCGTGCGACACGCACCACATCCATTGGCTGCCAGCCACGGTGCCACAGATCGTGCACCACCACTCCACCCACCTGGAGCACCGCACGGCCGATACCGCGCCGGGCGAACAGCGCAGCGGCTCGCTCAAGCGCCGCTGCGCGACGCCCGGCGTCTCCAGCCGGCACAGCACACAACCGTGCCATCGCCTCATCCAGGAGATCCGCGACAGTCCGCGCACCACCCGGCCGAGGAACGGGCCCGCCACTACCCAGGCAGAACGGATCACCGCACTCGCAGGAAGCGAACCCGAAAGCCGCCCCTTGCCCCGCCCCGCTCCGCCCTCTCGCGTCCCGCTGCTTCTTCTTGGCCCGCCGACGCTCCTGGTTGCGCTTACCCAACCCAGTTCCCCAAGCCCTCTATCGCTGTCCCACTGCCGATACCGAGCGTAGCGGCAAACCGGAGCACACCACCTGCCGACAACGGAACAGAGCACCAGCGCGAGCGATCACCGGACCTACTGGCGGACGCTCTAAGGCAAATTCATGTGAGCACGATGGTATGCGGGCGTCAAGGGCCGGCCGAGTTGAGCTGACGGACCGTCAACTTGCCTATACTCAAAGCTTTTCCTGACCGTCACCCGGGCCAACACCAGGACCCTTTCGCGACCGCCCGGCGGCAGGTAGTTTGCTGCTCGGTGCACCGTTCGGGGCGCCGGCACTCGACTCCGGGGAGAAGCCATGATCCTTTCCAAGTCCGAACTCGCCGCCGCGAGCGGTGCGGTGGCGTCGGTCGACCTGACCGAGATCATCGACGTTGCTGATGTGGTTCGCAGCGAGGACCTGTTCACCGAGGAGTAGCAGAGCGACAGCAGAGCAGCAGCAGGCGTCGGCAGTCGCACGTCGTTCGGAAAGGGCGCGGCCGTGCTTCACGTGTTCGTCGGACCGACGCTGTCGCGGGCCGAACCCACCCTCGGGGCAACGTCGGTGACCTCTTCCCGTCCGGTGCGCGTGCTGCCGCCGGTGCGGCACGGTGACCTGTTCGAGCCGGCGATCGTCCACGGCGACACCGTGCTGATCATCGACGGGTTGTACCACCAGGCACCGGCGTTGCGGCACAAGGAGATCCTGGCGGCGATGGGGCGCGGCGTGTCCGTCATCGGAGCGGCGAGCATCGGCGCGCTGCGGGCGGCGGAGCTGCGCGACTTCGGGATGATCGGGGTCGGGGCGGTCTTCCGCGGGTACGCATCGGGCGAACTCGAAGGGGACGACGAGGTGGCCGTCGGCCAGGAGGTGGACGGCGAACAGCGGGCGCTGACCTGGCCGTTGGTCAACCTCCGGCAGGCGCTGCGGCTGGCCGTCGCCGCCGGCGTGATCGACCGCGGCCGGACGGGCGAGCTGATCGAGGCACTGCGTGCCGTGTACTACCCCGAGCGCTCGACCGCGGCCGTCCTGGCCACCCTGCGCCGATGCGGCGCCGCGTCGGTGGGCGAGTGGCTGGGTGAACGGCGCGCCCGTGAGCCGTACTTCGGCGACATCAAGCGCCGCGACGCGCTGGCGGCGTTGCGCCTGGCCCGGGTCTGCGACCCGACCGCGCCGACTGCGCCGACCCCGTCGGCCGCGCAGGCCTCGCCGAGCCCGGCGCGCCTGTGGGAAACCGCCGACTACCGGCGCTGGGTGAACGGCTTCGCGACGCAACAGCTGGACGGTGTGCGGCTGGCCACCGCCGACCGGCTCGCCTACCAGCAGATCTTCGACCCGGACTTCCCCGCGCGTTGGACCGCCTGGCTGGACCACTGCTCCCGCCACCCCGCCGAGGCCGAGGCCGTCGCCCCGCTGCCCGGCCTGCCACTGGCCGAACGGTTGACCCGGATGCTCGGCCCGGACGTCCCGCCCGGCGCGCTGCCCGCGTACCTGGTCTTCGCCCCGCCCCTCGACCTCACCGACCCGGCCACGTCGGCACTCCTGCTCGCGGCCGAGAGCGGCGCGGACCGCGCCGCGATCGCACGCTACGCCGCCTGCAACGCTCAGGCGGCCCGCGCGCACCCGGGCTTCCGCCCCGAGGCACTGAAGAGCGGCGCGGCCCGGCAGGTGCTGTTGGACCTGTGGGCGGTACCCGGGCGCGACCTGGACGAGCAGGCACGCGCCCGGGGCCTGCGCGGCGCCCAGGCGGCGATCGACGCGATGAAGACATTCCTGGTGGGCTTCCTCGCCGACGCCGACGCGGCCCGCTCGGCTCGGCAGTCCCCGCCAACCCCGCGCGTGGAGGCAGGTAGTGCACAGCAGTCATCTCGACGATCACCTCGACGGCACGGTCCGCTCCCGTCGCCCCGAGGACACCTGGGCGATGCTCACCCGGGTGATGCCGCGCTTCGGCATCACCCGGGTGGCCCGGCTGACCGGCCTGGACTACCTCCAGCTGCCCGTGTACACCGCGATCCGCCCCGCTTCCCGCACCCTGACGGCCACTCAGGGCAAGGGCGCCACAGACCTGTTGGCCAGGATCTCCGCAGTGATGGAAGCGATCGAGCTGTGGCACCTGGAGCAGCCCGAGACCCCCGCGGAGCACGGTCCGGCCAGCCACATCCGGCCGCCCTACCAACTCTGGGACCTCCCACTGCGCGCGCCGCACGAGCTGCTGCGGCACGTACCGCTGGACTGGACGTACGGCGTCGGTGCCGGCTCCGGACGGCCCGTCCCGGTGCCGCTGGACCTGGTGCGCCACCGTTCGCACCGCACCGCCTGGCAGCCCGACCTCTTCCGGGTCACGAGCAACGGGCTGGCCTGCGGCAACGAGCGCGACGAGGCACTGCTGCACGCGATGTTCGAGATCGTCGAACGTGATGCACTGCACGCCGACGGGCCCGCCGGCGAACGGCGGTTGCCGATCGACCCGGTGACGGTCGATGACCCGTACTGCCGCTCGCTCATCGACCGTCTCCTCGGGGCACACGTCGTCCTGGAAATCGCCGTCGTCGCCAACGCCTACCGGCTACCGACCCGCCTGGCCCACCTGTGGACCGAGGACTACCCGGCGCACTTCGCCGGCGCCGGCTGCCACGCGGACCCGGCGATCGCGCTCTCCCGCGCCATCACCGAGGCCGCCCAATCCCGCCTGACCTGCATCGCCTGCACCCGCGACGACCTTCCCTCCCACGAGCCGGCCTTCCACGCCCAGCCGCCCAGGCCGGCCCCGCAGGCCCGGGCGCTGCGGGACTGGCGCGAGGTGACCACCCCGTACGAGACCTGGCCGGTGGCCCTGAGCGACCAGGCGGCCGCGGTGGCCGAGCGGATCGGGCAGGTCACCGGCCACGAACCGATCTACCTGGACTTGTCCGACCCCGCCGAGCTGTTCAGCGCGGTCCGGGTCGTCTGCCCGGGCACCCGCGTCCGGAGCACCCGCTCGATCCCGCGCTGACCGCAGGAGCGCAGCGGCCGGACGGCGGCGTCACCGACAGCGGCGGATCACAACGTATGCCGCGCGCGAAGCGTGCTGGGCCATCTCCCCTGGCCGGTCGGTCACACCCACGTCGGCGGCCTACCCGGCCGCGTGCGCCTCGTTCGCCATCGCGCCGTCCGTGCTGTCCCTGGCCACACAGAGCTGCCTGCCGATCGAGTTTCCATGAACCAACGACTCGTTACGGGTTGTTATGGCATGCTCACTCGAAGGGCGGCGGGGGTGTTCGCCATACGGACAACCGATGTACCAGGGGTGGGACCAGCATGTTATCGGTCAGCGCGGCCGTGTTTTTCGCCATCGTCATTTACCTGCTGCTGGCCCGGCGTACCGAGGCTCGTAGCCGCGTCAACGAACGGCTGACCGCGTTTGTCTGCATAGTGTTCGGCGTCCTCATCGCGTCCAGCTCCTGGGGCCAGATGATCTTGCACCTGGTCGGGAACCTGCTTGGGATCGTCACCCAGGCGACCAGCTGACGCTCCGGTGTGCGCTTCCGTGCGTGACTGACGCCATGTCACAGATGGGTGATGCCATGGGTGCCATGCATGTCGTCATACTGGGGATGGAGCCTGGTGGCTCCGCCGGCACGCAGTGCTATTGTGTCGGCGCCGGGGGTGAGAGGTGGGTCTTCGTGGTCGGGGCGGTGGTGGCGCTCGCCGTGGTGCTCACAGCGCTGCGGTGACTGGCTGTCCACGCCTGGGTACTGGTGGCGCTGGCGCTGATCGGGGCCGGACCGCGCGGTACCACCGGGCGACTGACAAGACGTTCGGCTCGAACGCTGCCCGGGCGCGGGTTCGCCCAGGTACCTGGGCGAGGGCGCGCTCCGGCTCCCAGGACCGGTCTCTCCCTGGACCTCCCACCGCGATCCGCCCTGAAGCGCCGGGGTCAGTACTGAGCGCTTCGGTTCCAGGTGACGGGGCGGTGTACGGTCATTCCGGCCCGTCCGCACCAGTGCGGTTCGCGGCTTCAGCGAGACACCCTGAGCTGTGGGGGAAGCGATGGCAACCGATCTGCCGATGAGCGTCCTGGGACCAGACGGTGTCGAGGAGAGCTGGCGGCTCCTCCTGGAGGATGATGAGGTCCCCAGCATCACCCTCAGGAGCTCCGACGGTACGGCCTGGAGCGCTGACGGAGACGACATATTCGATGCTCTGTCACATATCCGGCTGCAGATTGAACCTCTGAGCTACCAACTGCTATGCAACGGCGCCAGGATAGACACCTATCCGTCGGGCATGTCCCGCGAGATGTCGGGCGGAACCGTCCTCTACGTCCTGAAGCTGGGCCGGGCCGCTCAACAACGGGTGTCCATCTTCGACCGCGCGGCGCCGGCCTCTGTCGGCACCGTCGCCGCCCAGCGGGAGTTCTTCGAGTCCTGGCTCGCCGGCCCCAAGCATCAGCCACTGATCGACCGAGCGAGGAACGCGCTGACCGACCTCTGGGTCCGGCTGCGCAACCGTTAACTCACCGTCACCCTGAAACGCCGAAGTCAGTACGCGTCACAGAGTGGCCGTGTCGAAGACGAATCGGTAGCGGACGTCCCGGCGTCCACGAGGTGGCGTAGCCGAGGTCGACATCGGGCCGCCAGCCGAGCACCTGGACCCCAGCGTGTTACTCAACGTGACCACTCCACAGACACTCGTGCCAGAACCTGAGTTTCGACGTGCACCTCGACCCGGTCCGCACCTACGCGTTCACTCCCGAAAACGCGGAGGGCTGACGCCTCATGCGCTCCTTCGCCGGCTTGCACCACGAATCCTTTGGACCACCACCCCGGTGGCTCCATAGGATCAGCGCGTGCGACCTGCCCCGGGTCGCAGTTGGCCTCGGCCGACCAGGGCGACAGCCTGGAGCGGGGCGGTTGGCTCGTAAGCTCAGTTGGCCAGAGCTCCCGGCTGCTTGTCGGGGCGCGCAGGTTCGAATCCTGCCGCGTCTGCGCAGCACAGACCGGATGCACCTGTTCTCCGGCCAGGCGCAGGAAGCGCTCAGAGCCGACTCAGTCGCCGAGCGCCTGCCGGATCGCCTTGTTCGACGCCGCCCGGGGCGCAGCAGTCGCTGGAGCTGGTCAGCGGTGGCGACCTTCAGGACATCGGCCGGCAGCGCGGTGGGCCCGCGCCAGGGCGGGAACGGCGAAGGGCCGCCCCGACGCGGTGCTGCCACCGATTACGGGAGCCGTCGGCCTGGACGCGCCCGCCGATCGCGGCGATGAGAGATCACTGGCACTGCTTCCAGGCCAGGCGGTAGACGGTCTTGAGGCTGCCGTCCGTCGAGTCCATCTCCATGAAGCTGGTGGCGTTCGGGCTCGATGTGCCCTTGTCGACCCGCAGTTCGGTGTTGATGTCGAGGCTGCGCTCCTGCCCGCAGGGGGCGAAGACGAGGGCGGTGGTGTCCACGGTGTCGGTCACCTGCCAGTTGTTGTTGAACGCGCCCTTGAAGCGGTGGGTCGAGTTGGTGGTGCGGGGGTCCCCCTGGAACTGGTAGCCGGCCCGCTGGATCCCGGACGCGCCCGGCGCCAGGGACGCGAAGCCGCTGTAGCCGGCGGACACGATCGCGTAGGTGTAGCCGTTGGGAACGTGCGCGAGCACGTGGAGCTGACAGTCCTTCTGGTAGTCGGTCGGCGCCACCCCGGGCCCCACCTGGGCGAGGTAGTTGCTGTAGGTGACGGTGAAGGCGGTGTTGTCGGGGGACACGGACACGGCAGCCGTCCCCGACGGGCAGCCGGAACCATTGGCCGTCACGCTGTCGATGACGATCGGAGCCGGCGGCGGGGGCGGTGGCGGTGGCGGGCTGCCGCCGAAGGCCGACGAGCCGAACAGTGTGGCGACACCAGTCGCGGCCAGCGTGCGGAGCACCATGGGCTTCCCTTCGATCGTCCACGACTCCGGGGCGGGCGTCGCTTTCCGAGCCCGATCCCCCGGATTTCACGTGGGCATCGCATCACACGTTGCGCCTCCGTGTACAGAACGTGATGATTCGGTCACTCAGACAGCCTTCAATCCGACCCGGGGCGACGCACGTCACTTTCTTGGCCTCGATACGGGTGGGGGTATACGCTGCCGATACCGCCCGAGATACCCCCACCCGTATTTCAGGCAAGCCGATGGATACCCCACCCGGTATCTGACATGAGGAGGAGCGCATGTACTTCGTGGAGACCCTGGCGACCGAGGGCCTCGGCAACCGGTCCTACCTGGTCGGCGGACCACAGGCCGCCGTGGTCATCGATCCCCCGCGCGACATCGACCGGGTGCTGGCCGCAGCCGCCCGCCGGGGAGTACGGATCACGCACGTGGCGGAGACGCACCTGCACAACGACTACGTGACCGGCGGCCTGGAGCTGGCCCGGATCACCGGCGCCCGCTACCTCGTGCCCGCCGACGCCCGGGTCGCCTACCAGCGGGTGCCGGTCGCCGACGGCGACCGGTTCATCATCGACGCCGATCTGGCACTGGCTGCGGTGGCCACCCCCGGCCACACCCCGCACCACACCTCCTACGTGCTGCACGATGGCCAGCTCCCGGTAGCCGCCTTCACCGGCGGCTCGCTGCTGATCGGTACGGTCGGCCGGCCCGACCTGGTCGCGCCGCGCCTGACCGAACAGCTCGCCCGCGCGCAGCACGCCTCCGCCCATCGCCTCGCCGAGCTGCCGGACGCGGTCCAGGTCCTGCCCACCCACGGGTTCGGGAGCTTCTGCTCCTCCGGCCGGGCCGACGGGGAGTCGAGCACCATCGGCCGCGAGAAGACCCGCAACGCCGCCCTGACAACGGACGCGGACGCCTTCGTGGCCGATCTGCTCTCCGGCCTGGACGACGTGCCCGCCTACTACACCCACATGGGCCCCGCCAACGCCGCCGGCCCCGCGCCCATCGACCTGACCGCGCCCGAGCCCGCCGACGCCGCCCAGCTGGCGCAGCGGCTGGCGGCCGGTGAGTGGGTGGTGGACCTGCGCAACCGGGTCGCCTTCGCCCGGGGCCACCTGGCCGGGTCGCTCAACTTCGACGGCACCGGGCAGCTGGCCACCCACCTGGCCTGGCTGATCCCCTGGGGCAAGCCGGTGACCCTGCTCGCCGACACGGCACAGGAGATCGCGGACGCGCAGCGCGAGCTGGTGCGCGTCGGCATCGACCGCCCGGTCGCCGCGGCCACCGGGCCGGCCGAGCGGTGGCCGGTCCAGGGCGAGGCGCTGCGGTCCTTCCCCCGCGCGGACTTCGCCGCGCTGGCCGCCGCCCGCGGCGAAGGCGCGGGCCCGGTGGTGGTGGACGTGCGCCGGGCGAGCGAACGTGCCACCGGATGGATCACCGGCTCGGTGCACATCCCCCTGCACCAGTTGCCCGAGCGCCTTAACGAGCTGCCGCCCGGGACAGTCTGGGTGCACTGCGCCGGGGGCCTGCGCGCCTCGATCGCCGCCTCCGTCCTGGACGCGGCCGGTCACCAGGTGGTGGCCGTCGACGACAGCTTCACCAACGCGACCGCCCTGGGCCTGGTCGCGCTGCCCGCCTGAACCACCTGACCGGCGCACGACGGCGCACGACCGGCACATTACCAGCGCCGCGAGGAGCTCCACCATGACATCGACCGCCTTGCCCGAGCCGCACGGCTATGACCAGGAAGACCGGGGAGACCAGGAAGACCAGGAAGGCCGGGCATGACCGCCTTGATCCTGGCCCTGGTCGCAGGGGCGCTGGTCGGACTCGCACTCGGCGGCCTGGGCGGCGGCGGCAGCATGCTGGCCGTTCCCGCGCTCGTCTACCTGCTCGGCTTCACCCCGCACCAAGCCGCCACCGCCGCTCTGGTGATCGTGGCCCTCACCTCCGTCGCCGGCCTGACGGCCCACGCCCGCGCGGGCACGGTGCGCTGGCGTACCGGAGCGTTGTTCGCCGCCGCCGGACTACCGTTCGCCGCTGCCGTGGGCCTGCTCTCCACCCATCTGCCCGCAGCGCTGCAGACGGCAGCGTTCGCCGTGGTGGCAGCCCTCGCGGCCTGGCGGATGCTGCGGCCTTCCGCGACCCACGAGCCCACCGCCACCGCCACGCCCGCCCGTGCCGTCGGCCCACAACGCAGCCGGGTCACCGCGGCCGGCGCCGGGCTGGGGGCGTTGACCGGCCTGCTCGGCGTGGGCGGCGGCTTCCTGGCCGTCCCGGCCCTGGTCTCCGCGCTGGCCTTCCCCATGGCCGAGGCCGCAGGCACCAGCCTGCTGGTCATCACCGCCAACACCCTCGCGGCGCTCGCCGGCCGGACCGGTTCGCTGACCGGCCTGCACTGGGCGGTGATCGCACCGTTCACCGCCGCCGCGGTCCTGGGCGCCTGGGACGGCAAACGCCTGGCCGCGAAGCTCCCGGCCGCTGCCCTGCGCCGCGCGTTCGCGTTCGTCCTGCTCGCGGTCGCAGCCCTGATGCTCCTGGACGCCGTCCGGTGACCCCGCCTGTTCCTCGATTCGCTCAACGTATCGGAGTGATGAGGGGAAGGCCGGGCACGCCCCCGCCGCCCTGCACCTGCCGCTGTCGCGCCTGCTCGCCGGGGCGGCTCAGCCCGGCACCATCGCCTGACCCCACCCGGCCCGCCGCACCCGCCCGGCCACCAGCACCCGCCCGACCACCAGCACCTGCCCGACCTGCCGAGGAGAGTTCTTCATGACCAGCACCGACCAGACCCACGCCCCACAAGCCGCCGCGGACTCCACCGCGTCCCCCGCCCCACCGGGGCCGCTGGGCCGCCTGGGCCTGTGGGCCGTCGGCCATCTGCGGCTGGTGACGGTGCTGTGGCTCGTCCTGGTCGCCGGACTCGGAGTGCTCGCCCCGCAGGCGACCAGCTCGCTGGCCGGCGCCGGCTGGCAGGCAAGCGGCTCGCAGTCCGTACAGGAACGCGCCCTCGCCCAGCAGCACTTCGGCGGCAACGCCTCCTCCGCCCTGCAGGTCGTCATCGCCGCCGACCAGCCCGTCACGGCCCCCACCGTCCAGGCGGTCATCGGCAAGGCGAGCGCACTGCTCAAGGCGGACCCGCGGATCAGCGAGGTGGTCCCGCCCCGGGCCGGCGCCACCATCAGCCCGGACGGCCGGACCGCGATCCTGATGGGAGGCGCGAAGGCGGACACCAACCAGATGGTCCGCGCCGCCGACGACCTCCAGAAGCCGCTCACGGCGCTGTCCGGCAACGGCATCCAGGTCAGCGTCACCGGCTCCTCCGTCCTGTGGAGCGACTTCAACAGCGCCAGCCACGACGCGATGATGAAGTCCGAGATGCTGTCCTGGCCGGTCACCCTCGCCATCCTGGTCCTGGCCTTCGGGTCCCTGGTCGCCGCCGGACTGCCACTGCTGCTGACCGTCGCCGGCCTGGCCGCCTCCGCCGGCACCCTGGTCCTGCTCAACCACCTCACCCCCGTCTCCATCTGGGCGATGAACTTCGCCATGATGTTCGCCTTGGCCCTGGGCATCGACTACGCCCTGTTCATCGTCGTCCGCTTCCGCGCCGCCCTCTCCCGGCACGGTGACGCCCGCCGCGCGGTGGGCGAGACCATGGACACCGCCGGCAAGGCCGTGGCACTGTCCGGCGTCACCGTCCTGGCCAGCCTCGCCGCCGTACTCCTCGTCCCCTCCCCCGCGTTCCGGACCATGGCGCTGGGCATCATGCTCGCCGTCGCCTTCGTCCTGGCCGCCACCCTCACCCTGCTACCCACCGTCCTGGGCCGCCTCGGCCACAAGGTCAACGCCGCTGCTCTGCCCTGGACCCGCGACAAGACCGCCGAAACCGCCGGCTCGCCACGCTTCGGCGCCTGGGGCGAACGCCTGTGGGCCCACCCGCTGCGCTACGGAATCCCCGCCCTGGTCGTCCTGCTCGCCCTGGCCGCACCGATCATCGGCCTGCGCACCGCGATGCCCTCCATCACCGTCGTGCCCGCCGACTCCTCCGCCCGCACCGGCTACGCCGCCGTCACCAAGGCCTTCGGCCCCGGCGCCACCGGCACCCTGCAGATCATCGCCCCCGCCGACCAGGCCCAGGCCACCACCACGGTCCTGCGCGCCACCCCCGGCATCGCGGCCACCATGCCCGCCCAACAGGCCGCCGACGGCTCAGCGCTGGTGCTGATCCAGGCGGTCCCCACGACCGACCCCTCCGACCCCGCCCTCAAAACCACCGTCGCCCAGCTCCGCGACGCCCTCCCCGACCACGCACTGGTCGGCGGCGCGGCCGTGGAGAACCTCGACCTGCAGAGCGTCCTGGACACCAAGACCCCCTTGGTCCTGGGAACCATCCTGACACTCGGCTTCCTGCTGCTCGTCCTCGCGCTCCAGGCCCCCCTGATCGCCCTGATCGGCACCCTCACCAACCTGCTCGCCACCGCCGCCGCCTTCGGCGCCGCCCGCCTGATCTTCCAGGACGGCCACGGCGCCTCCATCCTCGGCTTCAGCCCCCAGGGGTTCCTCGACGGCTGGGCACCCATCTTCTTCTTCGCCATGATCTTCGCCATCGCCATGGACTACACCGTCTTCCTCCTGTCCTCCGCCAAGGAGCACTACGAGAAGACCGGCGACCCGCGCAAGGCGACCATCGGCGCCCTGGCCCACTCCGGGCGCGTCATCTTCGCCGCCGCCGCCGTCATGGTCGCCGTCTTCTCCACCTTCGCCCTCTCCGGCCCCCTGCCGCCCAAGGAGATGGGCATCGTCCTCGGCCTGGCCGTCCTCTTCGACGCCGCCCTGGTACGGCTCATCCTGCTGCCCGTCCTCCTGCGACTGACCGGACGCGCCGCCTGGTGGACCCCCGCCTGGCTGCGCAAGGTCCTGCCCGACATCCGCTTCTCCCACGACTGATCCCACCCCCTCCCCATCGGTGGCCCCGGGCCTCGACGCACGGGGCCACCGATACCCCAGGGGGTACGATCGGAAGACGACCGCACGACCGCACGACCGCACGACCGCACGACCGCACGACCGCAATAGGAGGACACACCCATGGCCATGTCCGTCGACGAGGAAGCCAGCACCGCCGTCCTCAACCGCCTGCGTCGCGCCCAGGGGCAACTCGCAGGCGTCATCGCGATGATCGAGGCCGGCCGCGACTGCAAGGACGTCGTCACCCAACTCGCCGCCGTCTCCCGCGCGCTGGACCGCGCCGGCTTCAAAATCGTCGCCAGCGGCATGCGCCAGTGCATGGCCACCGCCGAGGGCGACACGCCGCCGATGTCCGAGGCCGAACTCGAAAAGCTCTTCCTCACCCTCGCCTGAACCCGCCGGCGCCGCTGTCGCTTGTCGGCTTGTCTAGCAAAGGCCACGACGCGAGCCCTTCGGGCAGGAAGGGCTCGCGTCGATCACTTCAGCGCGTTCGATCGGATTCAGGCCGCGTGGTGCTCCACGAGCGCGAAGCGCCCGTTGTCGGTGCCTCCATGGCCGAGAGCCCAGAGCCGGCCATCGCCCGCGGCGGCGATCCCGCCGAGAGCGCAGTCGTCGGTGGGCAGGTAGGGCACGTCGGAAGCCTGCCAATGGCCGTCCTGGAGCGAGGCGACCAGCAACCGGTGCACGGGTGGGGCCGGTGCTGACGAGCCGTCCGCGGGCCCTTGCCCCCCGGGCGCCGGTCAGGCCGCACACCCCCGCGCAGACCAGGAGGTCTGCCGTTCAGCCTCCAGCGCCGGACACTCCGATACCGGCGGCCCACCCACACCCCACCCTGGAAGCCCCCACCGACAGGCCGACCCCGCATCCGGCTCCGGTCACTGCCCGGTGGTGGCCTCGACGGTGGTGAGCCACTGCGTGACGGTGCTGTCGATGAAGTCGTCGCTCGCTTCGGCGCGGTCGAAGAAGAGGCGGGCGAGGAGCGGCCCGTAGAGCAGGGTGTACTGCTCGGCGGTGATCTTCAGGCCGGACGGTTCGAGGAGCTCGTTCAGGGCGGCGTGGCGGTCCTCGACGATGCGCTGCAGGGCCTGGGCGCTGTCGGGGTCGTGGTCGGCCTCGGCGGCCATGGCGAGGGCGGCGGTGCGGGTGGCGGGGTCGGTGATGCCGGCGCGCAGGCTGACCAGCCAGGCGGTGGCGACGGCACGGACGTCGGTGCCGGGTTCGGGGTAGCCGAGGTCGGGGCCCTGCAGGGTGAGGTCGGAGAGCAGGGCCGCCCGGGTGGGCCAGTGCCGGTACATGGTCTGGCGGGTGACGCCGGCCCGTTCGGCCAGGAGCGCGTAGGTCAGCCCGGTGAGCCCGACCTCGGGCAGCAGTTCGCGTGCGACGGCCAGGATGCGGGCCCGGGTGCGCTGGACGCGGGGGTTGTCCGGGTTCGGCAGGCGGAGGTGGACGGGCGGCTTGGACGTCATGGGGCCCACCCTATCCAGAAATCACACATGGCGTGTGACGCAACCGACTCGGCATCGACTCCATATTTCATACACCCCGTGTGATACACCTGAAAGAGCAATCACACATGCCGAGTGATTCTCGGTGGGTGTGTTCCCGTCCTCCCCTCCTGGAGTTCCCCATGTCCACCGCGATCACTTTCTCCCGCTACGGCAGCCCGGACGTGCTCACCCGGGCCGAGGTCGATGCTCCCGAGCCGGGTCCGGGCCAGGTCCGGATCAGGGTCCGGGCGGTCGCCGTCAACCTGATCGACCTGAAGATCCGCTCCGGAATGATGGCCGGCATCATGCCGGTGGAGCTCCCGCATCTGCCGGGCTGGGACGTGGCCGGCATCGTCGACCGGGCCGGCGAGGGAGCCGGCGCCGAGGTCGATGACGAGGTGTTCGGTGTCGCCACCATCGGCGGCTACAGCGAGTACGCGCTACTGGAGCACCCGGTCGCCAAGCCTGCAGAGGTCTCGTTCGAGACCGCGGCCGCCCTGGTGACCGTGGGCGAGACCGCCTACCGCGGCCTGCACCACCTGGACGCCCGCGAGGGCGAGACCCTGCTGATCCACGGCGCGGGCGGCTCTGTCGGCACCATCGCGCTCCAACTGGCCGTCGCCCGGGGTATGACGGTGGTCGCCACCGCCGGCACACACGACCTCGACCGGCTCACCGCGCTCGGCGCCACCGCCGTCGCCTACGGCGAGGGCTGGGCCGAACGGGTGAGGGCGGCCGCCCCGCAGGGCGTGGACCGGGTCTTCGACACCTCCGGCGCGGGCGTACTCGCGCAATCGGTCGCCCTCACCGGGAACGCGGCCCGGGTGATCACCATCGCCGACATGGCCGCCGCCGAGCACGGGGTGCGTTTCACCGGCGCCGACCCCACCGACCGCTTCCCGCAAGCCCTGCCCGGGCTGGCCGGCCGGATCGCCGCCGGCAGGCTCGACCTGCCCATCGGCGCCACCTACCCGCTGGCCGAGGCCGCCCGCGCCCACACCGACATCGAGGCCCGCCGCGCCCGGGGCAAGGTCGTCCTCCTGCCCTGACCGAACGACCGCCGCCGCAACACCCACCCCCTCCCCGGAGAACTCCGTCATGTCCGCACATGACCGCCACCATGGCCCGGCCCAACAACCAGCAGGCCCTGACCGCCAGGGTCTGGAGCAAACTCGCCGCCACCGGTGACCGCCGCCTGGTGAGCGAGTTCCTCTTCCCGCACGCCCTCAGCCCCCAAGCCATCGAGGCCATGCCCGCCGAGCAGCTCGAGCAGGTCATCACCCACGCCGCCGCCGACATCGCCGACGGCACCCCCGAGCACGCCGACCTCGCCGGCCGGATCGACGTCCGCGACAACCTCGCCGCCATCCGCGTCCCCACCCTGGTCATCTCCACCACCGCCGACCACCTCGTCCCGCCCGCCCTGCACCGCCACCTCGCCGAGAACATCGTCGGCGCCCGGCTCGCCGAGATCCCCACCGGCCACCTGCCCATGGTCGAAGGCCCCCAGGAGTGGCAGAACCTCATCACCGAATTCCTCGCCGAACACAACGCCTGACGGAGCGCGCCCGGCGTACACGAACGCCGGGCGCCGCACGACGCCCCCGGGAGGTTGCCCTCCCGTAAGGCGGCCCAGGCAACCGGCGACCGCCCCGCTGCTCCGGGCCCGCTCTGATCATGAGGGTGCCCGTCAGCGCTGGGCGTAGGGCCGGTTCCTTCGGGCCTCGCCAAGCGCTTCCCCCCACCAGCCCAACGCGTCCAGCAGTGTCTTGGCGGCTCCCTCCGCGCCGACGGGCTCGGCCGGCAGGCCGTCCGGACCGAACACTTCCCACGCGTTGTGGAAACTCACGCAGTCCCGCACGGTGACTGCGTGCAGCTCGGCGAAGACCAGCCGCAGCTGCTCGACCGCGCGCAGCCCGCCGGATACACCGCCGTAGGAGACGAAGCCGACCGGTTTCGCCTGCCATTCGGCAGTGAACGAGTCGATCGTGCCCTTCAGGCATGCCGGGAAGCTGTGGTTGTACTCCGGGGTGACCACGACGAAGGCGTCGGCCGCAGCCAGCCGATCGGCCAGTGCGGCGGCCCTGTCGGAGCGGTGGCCGGCGCCGGTCGGGCCCAGTGGCAGACCGACCTCTTCCAGGTCGATCGAGTCGGGTTCGAACCCGCCGTACTCGAGCGCCTGGCTCGTGAACCAGCCGGCGACGGTGGGGCCGAATCGGCCCTCCCGAGTGCTGGCGGTGATGATCGCAAGACGCTGGCGACGGTCCGTCATGGCCGGTGTCTCCCTTGTGAGATCGCGGTGTCGGTGAGATGGACCCTACGGACCTCCCCGGGCAGCCGGCATCGGCCGCCGGACCGGGCCTCGCTGGGCCGATGGCCTCCGTCGGCGGTCCTGGTACTGCGGTCCTGGTACTGCGGTCGTGGATCGTGATCCTGTTGGCGAGAGGGGCCGGCGCCGGTTTCGATTGGGCGCCGACTACCTGCCGGGCTACGCTGACGATCATGAAAACGGGGAAAGTAGCGGTAATCGTCGGCATCGTGGGCCTCATGGCCCTGGCCACAGGATGCTCGAGTACGGGATCAGGATCGAACGGGTCCGGCGCAAAGGCGGCGCCTGCGGCGACGGCGGTCCTGCTACCGCAGAAGCTGGACAAGCCGTCCGGACCGTATCCGGACCTGACACCGGCGCCGTCGCCGCCGGGCGACGCGAGCTTCAGTGAGAACCTCGGGTTCGAGCTGCGCCGCAAGACGCTCGAGATGGCTCAGGCGCCGGGTAAGACGTCCGCCCAGTGTCCGACGGACCTCGATTCCAAGGCCGGTACGGCGGTGACATGCACCGTCACCTACGAGGACCTGAGCCTCGTATGGGACGTACAGCTCGGCGACAAGGCCGCATGGTCAAGCAACTACGTGACGTTCCAGGCGCAGCCCCGCCAGGGCATCCTCACCCGCGACGGCCTGGCACGCTACCTCTACGGCAACACCTCACCCGACGAAGTGCGCTGCAACACCACCATTCCCACGGCCGTCCTGGTTCCGCTGAACCAGGCCACGGACTACGCCTGCCAGACCGTCAACGGCGGCAAGCCTTCGTGGAACGTCCAGAAGGTGCTGATCACCGACTCCGGACCGCTGGCCAACTGACCAGCGAGCCGACTCCGCCGCAGAGTCACGCTGGTCAGCCGCTTGCGTCCGACCGCATGCTCGGCTCCCGACGATCCTGCGGCAGCCGGTGGCACTGAGGGCGTCGAGCCGGCGGTCGAGCTTCTGCCCGCCGGTGGACACCCGGGCGTAGCCGATGAGGAACTCGGTCCGCAGCGCGGGCTCCGGCGACCAGGAGCTCGAACGGGTCGGGTTCAAGTGGCCTGCTCACGCCCGGAATTGCTGACAGAAAACGGTGGGTCGGGGTTATTGAAAGCCCCTGGTTTCCGAAAGAGTTCTTGAAGGCCCTATGGGTCTTTTCGATCTTGATTCGGTGATCTTCGGGAAGCATTGGTTTCTCGAAGCCCAACCGGCAACGCGAGCCGCTCCGGCCACCATGATCAATCTCACCGTTAACCGCCGTACGGCTACTACTCGCCCCTCGGGCGATCCGCATGCGGTCGGGCAGAGGTGGGAATAGCCCAGGTACTCATGTCCGCAGAGCGAGCAATCCTGGGGGGAATCATGACGGATGACCGTCACGATGCGGCCGACCCGCCTCGCCGCACCCGGCGCCAGAAGACAACGGCTTGGTGGGCTGCTTGGTACGACCGCCATCCGGTAATGACCGTCATAGGCGGCTATCTGCTGCTGCTGGCGGTGCTCGTCCTGATTGGGCAGCTCACCAACAGCAACAGCAACAGCGAGCCGTGCCCGCCCGCCAAGGTCTGTGATTTCGTCCGTTGAGCTTGCCGAACCGGCCAAGCCCCCACCGGGCGTCGTCCAGGTCGAGAATCCGTGCCTCGTTGATCTGCAGTCCCACGTCGGCCGCCAACCGGGCGACCGCGTAGTCGCGGGCGGCCGGGCCGGACTTGCGGCAGGTCACCAGTTCCTCACGCCATCCGCCGAACAGCGCCTCGACGTAGAACCGCTGCCGCTGGTTGATCCGCCCGGCGCCTTACCACGAACGCCCGATCCGCGGCTTCGCCGGGTTCCTCCGCCAGGACCTCGACGCGGTGACCGCCGGCCTGACCCTCCTCTGGAGCTCCGGCATCGTCGAGGGTCACGTCAACAGGGTGATCCTGTGGAATCTGACGTGTCAATGGAGGTGGGTTCCGGCCCGGGGAGCCCGTGTCAGAGCGTGGTGAGAGACTCGGCGCTCATGGAGCTTGAAGGCCGCGACTACGGCGACCGTGCGGCGATAGAAGAGATCATCCGTGGCCAGTTGGGAGTGGAGGCAGCTGAACGCTTCCTGTCCCTGGTCAGGCCATCTGTGGGGTTCGCCGTCCGAACAGACCTCTCCGACTCGGGCAGCATGATCGGAGGTATGCCCCGAACCAGCGAATCGTTCGAATGGCCCCGCCATCACGGGCAGCCGATGGTGCTGCTGGCTCAGCTGGACTGCGGCCAGGCAGCGCGTCTGCTCGGCGAGGACTGGACGCTCCCCGCAGATGGCTACCTGCTCTTCTTCCACGACGATGACTTCGCGGCGGAGTTCAGCTTCGATCTCGGCGATGACGGCTGCCGCGTCCTGCACGTCGCGGCTGGATCCGACGGACAGCAGAATGAAGGCCACGGCCCGGCCATGCCGGCGCTGCCGCTGGAGGCCTGCGCTCTGCCATCGGTGCCGAGCTGGGTAGACACGGAGGCCGATCAGGCTGTCGATGGCGACGTCATCGCCTTGATCGACTTGGCCGAAGCGCTGTCCACCGTCCTGCCAACCCCGCGCCACCGTCTACTCGGCTGGTGCGACACCGGTGACACCCCACAGCCGAAGGGGCATCGGCCACTGCTTCAGTCGGAGGCGGAAGCCGGCACCGCCTGGGGCGAGATCGTCAACGTCTCCTTCTGGATCCGAGACGAGGACCTGCGAGCCGGGGACCTCAGCAATGTCCGCCGCTCCTACGAAGTCGCATAACCCGTCTGCTCTGGAATCATTTGTCAGGATTGTGATGCGTCGTCTCCGCCCGCGCCCTCAGCGTCCGGTGGGCCGGATCGAGATCGCCGGTCCGAATCGAACACAACTCCTCTCGCCGCAGCGCGGCATCGTAGGCCGGGGCCAGCGTCACCCGGTTGCGGGACCGGCTCCCCCCGCGCGACCTGCAGGATCCCCGGTCACTGCTGTTCGCTGGGGATCCACGGCAGCTTGGTCAGCCGCGGCACCAGCCCGCGCGGCTGCCCGCCCCTCTGGCGTCCGGTGTGTAGCGGCCCCGGCCCACCGGGTTCGATTCGCGCAGACCCTCCTCCAGGAGGAAGTCCTACAACCGGCGGACCGACACCAGGCGCTGCTGGATTGTGGCACTCGCCAGGCCAGCCCCCGAGTCGATCGCCACAACCTTCGCACCCCGACGGTGCAGTCGTGACGCCAACTCCCCTACATGCAGGTCGATGTGGACGCGGTTCGCAGTGACCGTCTGCAGGTTGGCGGCCGGGACCGGTGCGGGCCGGTCCGGGCCGGGGGGGTGGGTGGTCAGGGCGCCGGGTGATACGGGTTCGCTTCTCAGTCCTCGTACGCGCCGGATAGGCACTCGGCCGCCGCCGGTGGCGGTGGCGGTGGCAGTGGCAGTGGCGGACCGGACGGCCTGGTCGAGGGCGGGGCCAACGGCCGGGTACGGGTGAAGGCCGGCTGCGGCGGGCACCGGCA
Organism: Kitasatospora sp. NEAU-69; assembly: GCF_057158765.1. Classification (NCBI taxonomy): domain Bacteria; kingdom Bacillati; phylum Actinomycetota; class Actinomycetes; order Kitasatosporales; family Streptomycetaceae; genus Kitasatospora; species Kitasatospora sp. NEAU-69. Next base: position 228,714 of record NZ_JBWXUE010000010.1, on the reverse strand, counting down.
GCCACACCACCGGCGCCTGGTCGGGGTCGTCCTGCTCGGTCGCAGCGACGTCCTCCACCAGGGCGTCGGGCGGGTGGGCGGTGAAGACCGGGTGTCGGCGCCGAACGACTCATCCCCGCCCGGCCGCGGGGTGCTCTGGTCCTGGACGGCGCGGTGCGCCGGCGGGTCGGACGGCACGGCCGGGTCGAGGCGAGTCCTTCGGGCGGCCGCCCCCGCCGGTAGCGGAATCGGCGTACGGGGTGGGGGCAGCTCGACGGGGGTTCGGTGGAGTTCGTCAGGAGGTGCGCGCTCGGCGTGACCTGGCGCTTTCGGCGGCGCCGCCGGTGCACAACAGCCGCACGATGGCTGCACGACACTGCCCTACGATGAGGCGGAAATATTTTGTTATCGCTAACATTCCCAGACGTCTCCCGATGGGAAGCGTCAACCGATCGGGAGACAGCGCAGTGACTCAGCACCAGAGCACTCACCGACCGAGCCGCCGCAGCCTGCTGAAGCTCGCCGGTACCGCCGGTACCGGCGGAATCGGGCTCGCCGCCGTCGCAGCGGGCGGCACGAACGTCGCCGCGGCGGCCCCCGCGTCGGCGTTCGCGCACCCCGGACTGCTGCACGCCCAGGCCGACCTGGACAGGATGGCCGCCAAGGTCAGGGCAGGCGCCCAGCCGTACCTCGCGGGCTGGCAGCGACTGACGGCCAACGGGCATGCGCAGAGCGGTTGGAAGGCGAACCCGCAGGCCACGGTCTACCGGGGAGGTGACAATCCGCAGAACTTCGCGACTCTCTACAACGACGTCCACGCCGCCTACCAGAACGCCCTGCGCTGGCGGATCAGTGGCGACCGGGCGCACGGCGACGCCGCCCGGGACATCCTCAACGCCTGGTCGGGGACGCTGAAGCAGGTCAGCGGCAGTGCCGACCGGTTCCTCGCCGCCGGCATCCAGGGCTACCAGTTCGCCAACGCGGCCGAACTGATGCGCGGCTATCCCGGCTTCTACCTCGACCGGTTCAAGACCATGATGCTGCAGGTCTTCCACCCGCTCTGCGACAACTTCCTGCGCCAACACAACGGCGCGTACATCACCAACTACTACGCCAGTTGGGATCTGCTCGCGCTGTGCTGCGTCTTCGCCACCGGTGTCCTCTGCGACGACCGGGCCAAGGTCGACCAAGCCGTCGAGTACTACCGGGGCGGGGCGGGCAACGGCTCGCTGCACCACGCCATCCCGTACGTGCATCCCGGAGGGCTGGCCCAGTTCCAGGAGTCCGGCCGCGACCAGGGGCACACCACGCTCTCCGTCGGCCTGATGGCCGCGCTGTGCGAGATGGCCTGGAACCAGGGCATCGACCTCTACGGGGAGGACGACAACCGCTTCCTCAAGGGGGCCGAGTACGTCGCCAAGTACAACCTCGGCCAGGACGTCCCGTTCACCCGCCTGACGTTCCAGCAGGGCGCGCCCGGCGTCTGGTCGGGGACGGTGGACGACACCGCGCCCTCGGCCTCGGGCCGAGGTGACCTGCGCCCGATCTGGGCGATGATCGAGAACCACTACGTCAACCGCCGCGGCCTCGCCGCGCCGTACACCGCCGCCATGGGGGCGAAGCTCGCCCCCGAGGGCGGCGGTGGCGACTACGGCCCGAACAGCGGCGGCTTCGACCAACTCGGCTTCGGCACACTGGCGTTCACTCGCGACAAGGCCGCCGCCCCGATCTCGCCGCCCGCACCGGCGGGATCGCCGGACGGTGCCGCAGGCTCCGCCGCGCCGGCTTCACCGAGCCCGGGTGGTATCTCCGCCGCGCCGACTTCGGCGGGCCCGGGTGGAGGCCCCGCCACGTCGGCTTCACCGGGCCCGGGTGGGGATTCGGCCAAGAATCTCGCCTTCACCGGCTCCAACGGCATCCTCCCGCTCACCGGCGTGGGCCTGCTCGCCATCGGCGGAGGCGTGCTGGCCTTTCGCACCCGGGCCCGCCGCAAGGGCACCCACCGCGCATGACCCGCTGCCGGTAGCCGGTCCTTCGCCCCGCCCGAAGCCGCCCGGCCTGACCCGACCCAGGTCGGGTGCAGCTGGGCGGCCGGGCGGGCGGGGTCAGCCGTAGTACGGGCCGGTGTGCTTCCAGGTGTGAGTGCCGAAGACCGGTGAGTTGGCGATCTCGATGCTGATGTTGCTGACCTTCAGGCCGTACTGGACCTTGGTCTGGCCGGTCGGGCAGCTGAAGTTCACGGGGTCGAAGTTGACGTAGAACTCCGGACCGTAGTCACCGGGCAGCGTCTGGAACTCGTAGATCAGGTAGGACGACTGCGTCTCGAAGTAGACCGGTGTCAGCTCCAGTTGCTTCTCACGTACGACGAACGCCGAGTTCCAGTCGAACGTGCCGTCCGCGGTTCGGCAGCCGAACGTGCGGGCCGCGTCCGCGTGGGCGGTGAAGTAGGTGTTGTCGGTGACGTTGTTGATGAAACCGGGCTGGTTGCGGACGTTGTGCAGGATGCTCGAGACGACGAACCCACCGCAGCCGGGGGTCGGCTGGTCCTCGTGGTACAGCACCACGCACTGGCGCGGACCGTCTGTGGCAGTCGGGTCGGGGTTGTAAACCGGCCTGGGCACGGTGGGGGTGAAGGCCATCGTCTCCGTGACCCCGTCGGTGGCCTTGGCGGGCACCGCTCCAGGCCGCTGCGCCGATGCGGATGCGGATGCGGGGACGGCGCCCAGTGCGGTCAGGGCAGCAGCGACCAGCATGGCACCAATGAACTTGCCGCGTATGTGAGTTCGCATGGCGGCCATTGAAGCAGTCGGGCGGCGCACCGCCTGCGACGCACACGCTCGATCCGGCCACCGACCGGCCCCGCTCGGCCAGGGTCTTCGCAGTCGAGCGCGCCGCAGTTGCAAGGCATGACCTCCTGTCAGCGGAAATGGTTGGCCGGGATTACCCCATCAGCTGGAGACAGTCCAGCCGGTCCGGCCGCACCCACGCGTCCACTGCATCCGCGCCCCCCGGGGGCCGGTCGTTGCCGACGCGGCGACGTACCCAGGTCGCGGGAGAGGTGTCGGCGCCTTGGGCGGTGGAGCCCATCTCGGCGGGAGCCTTGCCGGGATGGGTTGCCCGCCGACACCATCGGACCCGCCGAAGCCGTCCTCGTGAACGTCGGCGGGCCCGTACCGGGCTCGGCTGACTTCTCAATGCCCTTTGTCAGCGCGGCGGGTGCCGCTGATCGGGCTTCGACGCCAGGGTCTGGATCATGCGGGCCGCTGCCTTCTCGCCCGGCACGCTGATGCGCTGCCGGCTGAATGCCTGGACCGCGGGTCGGGCCAAGGCCGCGCACCAGCGCACCTTGCGATTTCGGAGCCACTGCTCCAGACGGCCGGCACCCGCCTGGAGGGAACCCGCCGCACCCGTCAACTGCTCGCGCGGAAGATCGGCCAGCCGACCTCGGCGACCAGCTCATGCTCGTCGGCCACTTCGAGGGGGCCGCGCAGGTAGAACTCGCGCAGCGGGCCGTCCACACTGATCTCGTGGCGCGTGGCGTGGGTGCCCAGGTCACCGTAGGTGAGATCGATGCTCTGCAGAGTCCCGCGGTGGACGGCGACCGCGAGTTCCGCCCCTGGCACGAGCACGGCCTCGATCCGGCCGACCGGGCGAACCGAGCCCTCGACGGGGACGAACAAGCGCCCCCTGCCACCAGCCCGCCAGGTCCCGGCGGTCCACCACCTCACGGATCCCGATCGCCGCCTGCTCACGAACCGCGCGGTACTCGATGGCCGGCCCGTGCTCGGGGCGCGCCAGGAGGTCGCGCAGCGACTCGACGGCACTGCGCGCCCGCGCAAGCCGCTCCTCCAGACGCGCGAGATGCGCGGCGATCAGCTGGTCGGAAGCTTCCATGCGTGCGCGAGGGCGAGCGCGACGCACCTGGCGTCCCAGCGGTCGTAGCCGGTCGCCGCACGGACTTCATTGATCGCCGCCTCCCAGCTCCCCTGCTGGATGAGCTCGCGGACGCGCTCCTGCGTCCGGCGCGGCACCGGCAGCCGCAGAGCCCGCACGATGTCGAGGTCCCAGCCCTGCCTTCTTGCACGCCACGATCGCAGTCGTGGTCCCATCAACCAGTTCACACATGCCCCCGGTGTCCCGAAGCGGCGGCTCGCTTCAGTTGTGCTTGGCGAGCATACGGATTCGCGGGAGGAGGTAGGGAGCCCGGCCGCACATCGCCCGCTGATCGTTTTGACCCTGCTGATGTGGCTCTCCGATGCCAGAGCTCCAGGCGAGGGTGAGGCCGGCGGTCACCGTGTTGAGATCCTGGCGAAGGAATCCGGCGAAGCCACGGATCGCCGGGTGACGTCACTTCTGGTGAACGTCCGCAGCACCCAAGATCGTCACCTGCTGCCCAAACCACTGACCAATCGCTGCTACTTCACGTGAACGAAGCCACCTGCCCGGTCGGCGTCGCGGACTGCCGCGCCGAGGAGTTCGGCCAGCAGGTGAGGCGTGCCGTCGGGAAGTCCCAGGTCATCCAGCCACCGTTCCCACTCAGCGGGGCGAAGGCGCAGGTAGCCAACCGGCTGCACCGAATCGGGCAGATCCTGAATCGTGAAGTGGGTTGACCAGGTTCCAAGTCGCAGCACCCGTGGACCGTACGCCATGGCTGACAACGGCACGACGCACGGAAGAGGGGCGATGACCGGTGGGCGGACCGCAGCTCACGCCAAGGTGACGCGCATGCCGCCCTCCGCCAAGACATCGAGGACATCGGAGAGCAGGCCGTAGGACCGGCCGTCCGGGGTCAGTACCCGGGACAGGTGCTCGCGTGCGGTCACGGCATCCCACCGGATCAGGGTCGCGGGAGCGGTGTAGCCGAAGGTGCCGCGCAGGCAGTCGAGGAGGGCATCCAAGCAGCCGCCGAAGTAGCCACCCGGCCCGTTCACCGCCTCGCCCCGCGCCAGGTAGAGGCCCGGTTCGTCGGTGATGTGCCCACCGTCGAGGCCGTAGCAGTGACCAACAGGCCGATCGGGGAGGGTTCGCCAGCAGGCCCGTTCTGGGAATCATGCCGGGACCAGGACCCCACTGCGAGGCCATTTCTCAGTGGGGAAAGGAACGCGGCGAGGCGGCCATCGCGCTGCTATGGCGCCGCCGGTCTCGGACCCGGTCCGACGCGCGTTGTTGTCACTACACATGTGCGGCTGATGCGCGTCCACGGCGGCTTTCCAGCTGTTCAGCCCGTCGTGCAGAAAGGACTCGGTGTCTGCGGTGTCATTCGTCTCGATCCTTTCAGTGGCCGGCGCTTTGGCCGCCGTCCACGTGCAGGATCTCGCCGGTGACGAAGGACGCCTGCTCGAGGTACACGATGGCCTGGACGACGTCGTCGACCTCTTCCATCCGCCCGAGTGGATGGCGAGCCGCGAGTTCGGGCGTCGTCTCCGGGTTCATCGGGGTACGGACGACGCCGAGCGAGACGGTGTTCACGCGGATGCCGTGCCCCGCGAATTCGATCGCCAACTCCTTGGTGACCGCGTTCAGCCCGCCCTTGGTCAGCGACGCGAGCGCGCAGGGCACCTGTGAATCCGGCTGGTCGACCAGGGAGGTGGAGATGTTCAGCAGGTGACCGCCGCCTTCACCGCGGGAGAGCATCGCACCGATGGCGCTGCGCGAGACGTTGAAGAATCCGCGCAGGTTCACGCCGACGATAAGGTCGAAGTCCTTGTCCGTGTACTCGGTGAACGGCTTGCCGATGTAGACGCCGGCGCTGTTGACCACGGTGTCGATCCGACCGAACCGATCCATCGCCGCCCCTACGATCCGCTCGCCCGCGCCGGGCTCAAGCAGATCGCCGCTGACGGCGAGCACCTGCGGGTCCCCGGATTCGGGCATCGAACGGCTGGTGGCCACGACCGCGTACCCGAGGCTGCGGTAGGCGGTGACGATGGCAGAACCGATGCCCCCATTGGCACCGGTGATGAGCGCGACCTTCTGGTCGATGTCCGCACCCGTGGCGTCGTTCATGCTGACCCCCTCACTTCCTTCGCCTCATGGGCATGGCTGCGGATTTGCACCTGGGCCCCGGCGGTGCGGGATCAGCCGATTCGAGATGAGCGCCGAGCCCACGGATGCGGCCTGCGCGCGCGGGCGGGCGCCTGGGCTGGATCGCTGCGGGACGGTGTCATTTGAGGATCTCCAGCATCCGGTCGCCCAGGACCGCAGCCGAGGCCGGGTTCTGCCCGGTGACGAGGTTGCGATCCTCGACCATGTACGGCTTCCAGATCGGGCCGCGGCTGAAGTTGACCCCGACCTTCTCCTTGACATCGGTCTCCAGCAGCCACGGCGCCCTGGAGGCCAGCCCGACGCCCTCCTCCTCCTCGTTGGTGAAGCAGGTGACGTTGAAGCCCTTGAACGGCGACTCACCGTGGATCCTGGTGGCCAGCATCGCGGCGGGGGCGTGACAGACGATGAACAGCGGGTTGCCCGAGGTCAGCTGCTGCGTCAGCAGCCGTCCGGCATCGGCGTCCCACGCCAGGTCGGACATCGGACCGTGACCGCCCGGCAGGTACACCGCGTCATAGTCCTCGAGGCGGACGTCCGACAGTTGCAGCGGCCGACGCATCACCTCCGCGGAACGGATGATGGCCTCCAACTCAAGGGCGGCGTCGTTTCCGCCGACCATCTCGGGGCGCAGGCTCATCATGTCGACATTCGGGGTCACCCCGTTCGGCGTCGCGACGACGACCTCGTGGCCGGCATCCGTCAAGATCTTGTACGGGTTCGCGAACTCCTCGGCCCAATAGCCGGTCGCGTACCTCGTGCCGTCCTTCAACACCCAGTAGGTGGCTCCGCTCACGATGAAAAGCACCTTGGCCATGGCAAAGATCTCCTCTCGGACGCGTACCTGGGGGGCGGCGGGGATGACCCATGAAACCGATTCGCCGCCGCCGAGTGCCCCCCTCTGGCCACCCTAGGCACCTCTGCGACCGCCCGCACCCGGATGCTCTCTCCACCGCGGCTGCCCACCGGGTGGGAAGCGTTCTTCCAGGCCCTGTGCAGTTGCAGGTGGATGTCGCGGCCGGCCGCAGTGGTTTGTCGTGGCGGGTTGGAGGTGATGCCTGATCGGGGATGGTGGCGGTTGGTGTGGCGTCATTCTGGTGCGGTTTTCGTGCGTCGGGTGCTGACGTTTCCACTGGTCGGTATGGTGCGGTTTCCTGAGCGCCGACGGGGGTTTCCACCTTGCACTGGAAGATCCGTTTGGCGTCAGCTGCCCGATCCGGCCCCTGATATACGAGACATGACCTGAACGTGCACTGGCGTACTCACACTGGAAAGGGGGCAGCGCAATTCACCCACCAGGACGGCGCACCGCGTGGACCGCCAGCGCGAGCATAACTGGGTGAGTGCAGGCACGAATTCCCAGCGATCTTTCGCAGACGACACGGTGACGAAAAACCCGTGAGAAACCGATCCAATGAGAACCTCCATCCACCCGACTGGCGAGCCCTCACCCAGCCACGCCCTCACATCTCCGTTCCAGCTTGAGCCCCAAAGGGCAGAGTGTCGTACGGTGATGGCGTGAATGCAGAGGGTAATATCCGTCTCAATCCCGGCCATAGCGGGATCACACAAGCCGGAGGTGTCAGATGGTCGAGCTCCCGCCGCCCCTCGAGGGGATTCTGCTGGGACACTTCATCGTCTCGGACGATGTCGAGCGCTCTCGGCGCTTCTACACCGAGGTGCTCGGCGGTACCACGATCTTCGATGGAGTGCCGACCGTCGTCGCCCTGTCCAACACCTGGATTGTCATCAACACCGGTGGCGGTCCGACCGATGACAAGCCGACGGTCACCCTGGAGACGCCGCGCGATCCCGACCGGGTCAACAGCTTCCTCAATTTCCGGGTCAAGGACATCGAGGCCGTATACGCCGAGTGGAGCGCCCGTGGTGCTCAGTTCCTGACGCCGCCGAAGCAGCACCCGTACGAGACCCGCTGCTACATCCGCGATCCCGACGGCCACCTGATCGAGGTGGGGCAGACCACCGACCCGAGCGGGGACTGGGCACCTGCTTTCCCCTCGCCGGCCTGACCAGCCGTTGCTCTATCGAGCTTGGTGATCGTGAGTTCGAGCCTGATGGTGGGCGAGCTCCTCGACGAGCCCGGCCGCGTGACCGGTGAGCCGGCGGTGCTCTCCGCGCGCGGAACCGGCCTGCCCGGCACCGAGGTTCCCGACGAGTGCATGGGCTTTCCGGCCGCCTTCCTGCAACTGGGCCGGCGCGGGGTGATCAGCTCGGCGTGGAGCGTCGACGAGACGGCCACCACGGAGTCGATGCGGGAGTTCCACCGCCACTGGAGCGGCACCGGACTGTCCCCCCGCCAGGCCGTGCCCGTCATCCCCGCTGCCGCGCCGCCCGCCCGTCGAGCACGCGCAGCGCCAGCTCGCCCCAGCGCACGTTCTCGCGCTCGAACTCCATGCCGCGCAGCAGAGTGAGGTAGGGCCCGACCCGCTCCGCATCGGCCAGGTACTGCTCCTCGGTGCGGCCGTCGAGCAGGCCGGTTCGGAGGCGCTCGTAACGGGCGAGCTTGGCACGGGCCCAGTCCATCCGCTCGGCGATCCCGGCGCGCACGACCGTGGCGTCACCGGCGTCGAGCGTCTGGACCTTGACCATGAGCTCGTCGCGGATGGCGCTGGGCTTGCCGGGAAGTTCGGTGGTGTAGGCGTGCACGGCGGCGCGGCCGGCCTCGGTGAGGGAGAACAACCGCTTGTTGGGGCGCCTGTCCTGCTGGACCACGCGGGCGGCGATCAGTCCCTCGGCCGCCATCCGCTCCAACTCGCGGTAGAGCTGCTGGGGGGTGGCCATCCAGAAGTTGGCCACCGAGGCGTCAAATGCCTTGGCCAGGTCGTATCCGGATGCCTCGCCCTCCAGCAGGGCCGCCATCACCGCGTTGCGCAGAGCCATGCGGCCAACGTAGCAGCCCTACTCAACAACGCGATTATTCGCAATTCGACCTGACGCTCCCTGGACAGTCGCCGCCGTCCGCCCCATACTCGCGGAAGTAGCTATTCAACTTGTTGAGTATCGGGAGCCTGCCATGCACCCCTTCCGCGAGGCCGTCGAGAACCGTGACGAGCAGGCCATCGCCGACCTGCTCGCCGAGAACGTCGTCTTCACCAGCCCCGTCGCCTTCAAGCCCTACCCGGGCAAGGCGATCACCGCGGCGATCCTGCGCGGCGTGATGCGGGTCTTCGAGGACTTCAGCTACGTGCGCGAGATCGCCGACCCCGACGGGCGCGACCACGCCCTCGTCTTCACCGCCACCGTTGCCGGCCGGCAGATCCACGGCTGCGACTTCCTGCACTTCGACGACGACGGGCTGATCGACGAGTTCACTGTGATGGTCCGCCCGCTGTCCGCCGCCCAGGCACTGGCCGAGGCCATGGGGGCCCAGTTCGACCGGATCGCGGCGGAGGCGGCAGCGGGATGAGCGGGGTGAGCGGGGTGAGCGGGGCGCCGTCGAAGGACGGCGCCCCGTCACATGCCGTGGTCCGTGCCGGTGCAGGCGTCGAGGTAGCGGGAGGCATCGAAGTGCTGCCCGTGGCCGGGGAAGTACCACTCGACCGCCCGGTACGCCGTCCGGCCGTTGCAGACCCCGAGGTCGAACGCGACGACCTCCGCCGTCTCCGGGGTCCCGGTCGCGACGCTCTGCCCGGGGCCGACGTATTCGGCCGTGCCGGTGCCGGTGGCCGACGAGCCACCCCAGGACGACCAGGTCAGGCGCTCCACGAGGCCCGTCGGGTCGCCACCGTTGAAGATCGTGGCGGGCCGCGCCTGGCCGTATCCCTGCTGGTGCGATGCCCATGAGGCACCGAGGACGGGCACCGTCGCCGCCCTGGTAGGCGTGGCGCCGGCGGTGGCCGACGCGACGGCGGTGGCGGTGTGCGTCGGCAGCGGCCGCGCAGGGCGCTCCGTGCGGGTCACGGTGGGGGCCGTGGTTCCCGCGGGCACGGCGCCGCCCGCTGTGACACCTCCCGCCGTGACGCCGGCCGACGACGTCCCGGGCCCGGCGGTCGGGGCCGCGGCGGTCGGGGCCGCGGCGGTCGGATCGCAGGCGACCGTTGCCGCCAGCAGCAGGCCGGCCGACAGCGCGATCGCCGCCGGTCTCGCCGTTCGGCGCACCGCTCTGTTCAGAATTCCCATGCGTGACCCCTCCTCGAACACCCGGGCCGCGCCCCACGACCGGCCCTGTCCCTTCAGAGGCGGGCACGGTGGCTCCCGGTTCCCAGCGTGGGGGGTGCGCGGAGGCGCAGGGTGGGCGCGCCGACGCATCATCACCACCCCGGCTCGCACCAAGAACCTGACGACCGGAATACCGGAGCGCGCGGGGCGCGGGTAGAGCGGGCTTCCCTCGTCGGCGGCGCGGGTAGTGCTCCTGGACGACGGAGCAGAGCATCAGGAGGACTCACATGTTCACCACCCGGCCGACTTTGCAGGGCACCTTCGGCATGGCGGCCTCGTCCCACTGGCTGGCCACCGCGGTGGCGATGGCGGTGCTGGAGGACGGCGGGAACGCCTTCGACGCCGCCGTGGCCGCCGGGTTCACGCTCCAGGTGGTCGAGCCGCACATGAACGGCCCGGCCGGCGAGGTGCCGATCATCCTCGCCCCGGCGGGGGGACGCCCACAGGTGCTCTGCGGCCAAGGCGGGGCTCCGGCCGCGGCCACCATCGGGCACTACACCTCGCTCGGTCTGGACGAGGTGCCGGGCACCGGGCCGTTGGCCGCCGCCGTCCCCGGCGCGTTCGACGCCTGGCTGCTGCTGCTCCGCGACCACGGCACCAAGCACCTGTCCGAGGTGCTGCGGTACGCCATCGGCTATGCGGCGCACGGGTATCCGGCGGTACCGGCCATCGGAGCGGCGGTCGAGGCGGTGCACATACAGTTCGAGCGACACTGGCCCAGCTCGGCCGCGCTCTACCTGCCGCACGGCCGCCCGCCCGCGCCGGGTGCCCTGCTGCGCAACCCCGAACTCGCCGCCACCTGGCAGCGGTTGCTGGCAGAGGCCGAGGCCGCCGGGGCGGGGCGCGAGCAGCAGATCGAGGCGGCGAGGCGGGTCTGGCGGGAGGGGTTCATCGCGGAGGCGCTGACCGAGTTCGCCGTACAGCCGGCGATGGACACCTCCGGCGTGCCGCACGCCGGGGTACTCGCCGGCGACGATCTCGCGGCCTTCGAGGCGACGTACGAGGAGCCGGTCAGCTACGAGTGGCGCGGCTGGACGGTCTGCAAACCGGGGCTGTGGAGTCAGGGTCCGGTCTTCCTCCAGCAACTCGCCCTGCTACCAGAGGGGTTCGGCCAGGACGGCCCGGCGTACGGCGGACCGGAGTACCTGCACGCACTGATCGAGGGCGGCAAGCTGGCGATGGCCGACCGGGAGGCCTGGTACGGGGACAACGCCGAGCACACCGGGTGCACGGTGGCCGACCTGCTCGACCCGGCCTACAGCCTCGAACGCCGCTCGCTGATCGGCGAGTTCGCCTCGGCCGAACTGCGCCCCGGCCGACCCGCCGGGCGGCTGCCACGGCTCGGCAGGCGCGCGGTCGACGCCCTGCGGACAGCCGAGTCGGCGGCGGCACTCGGCGCCGGCGAGCCGAGCGTCACGCTGCCGGGCGTCGCGCTGCCGAACCTCGCCGACCCGGACGACCCGGACGACCGGGAGGACCGGGACATCGCCGCCGACGGCAGCACCAAGGGCGACACCTGCCACCTGGACGTGGTCGACCGCTGGGGCAACATGGTCTCCGCCACGCCCAGCGGCGGCTGGCTGCAGTCCAGTCCCGTCGTCCCGGGGCTGGGCTTCCCGCTCGGCACCCGTCTCCAGATGGCCCAGCTCGAACCGGGACTGCCCAACTCCCTCTCCCCCGGCCGCCGACCGCGCACCACCCTGTCCCCCTCGCTGGCGCTGCGCGAAGGCACGCCGGTGCTGGCGTTCGGGACTCCCGGCGGCGACGCCCAGGACCAGTGGAGCCTGCACTTCTTCCTGGCCCTCGCCCTGCGCCCGGCCGTGCGCGGCGGCCTCGACCTGCAGGGCGCCATCGACGCTGCCAACTGGCACCAGGAGAGCTTCCCGTCCTCCTTCCACCCGCACGCCATGCACCCGGCCCAGGTCACCGTCGAGGCGCGGGTCGGCGAGGCGGTCATCGCCGAACTACGCCGCCGCCGGCACCGGGTGCGGGTCGCTGGAGGGTGGAGCGAGGGCCGCGTCTGCGCGGTGGCCCGCGATCCACGCACCGGTATTCTGTCCGCCGCCGCGGACCCACGCAGCGGCCAGGCCTACGCGGCCGGACGTTGAACCGCAGGCCTTGAACATGTTCGGCGTCGTCCGCGAACCGGAGCAGCACCGCTCCACGCCACGGCGACCGGTCGCTCGCACTGCTCGAAGTGTGCCTTCCCGCATCCGGCGCGCTCCCCGTTCCGGGGGAGCTCCCAGTGGGTGCTCAGCGTCAGCGCGGGCGCCGGGCGGGAGACCGCCGACGCAGCGACCTCCCCGAGCTTTACGTCGAGGGCGGCCAGGTGGGGTCGACCACCCGCTTGCCGGGGGCTCAGCGCCGGGGCCCGTCGTCGCCCGTCGGGTCGTCAGGCTCCTGCTCGTGCTCGCCGGTCAAGGTAGCGACGGCCCGGGAAGGCTCCGCGTCTTCGATGCCGAGTTGGAGCACGGACGAAACCGGGACAAGTGGTAGGAATCTGCCATGAACAATTCCAAGGTATTCCTTGAGGGCGGGCCGGACGAGCTGCCTGAGCGGATCGTTCCCGTCAGTGAGCCCGCAGGCGAGGTGAAGACTCCGTTCCGTGGCGGGTATGAGCACTTCAAGGTCACATCCCGTCACGCGGACACCGAGGAAGGCGTACTGCCGGTCTACGAGTGGTGGGAGAGGACAGAGATGGCTGACTAGCTCGACCCCGCCGGCCCGCCTCATGTGGTCACTTCCGGTGGCCGGCGCTGTGATCCAAGGGTGCGCCCGCCCGGGCGAGCCAGGCGGGCGCACCCTCGCGCTTCGTGCCGCACCCGGCCGGCGGGCGGTAATTCGGATCAAGGAACACGGTTCCGGGTGCTCACGGGAGGAACGTCACCGCCGGGAAGGCCGGGGACGGCCCGTCGAGCAGGTGCTCCTGGCGGTGGCGCAGGTGCTCGTCGAAGAACGCGAGTGGGTACGCCTGCTGGATCTTCACCCCCTGGCCGGGATCGAGGGTGCCGATCGCGTCCTGGAGCTGCTGCTGGCTCCATCCGTACGCCTTGGCCACCTGGGGGAACAGCGCCTCGTTGTCGCCGTACGACACGTGGACGGCGCCCTGGGCCTGGATGTTGAGGCGCCGGCCGCGCAGCTGTGACCAGAACGCGGCAGCCTGGGGGTCGGTGGCCCGGGTGAACACGGCGGTCATCATCATGAACGGCCGGTCCAGGTCGCCGGTCAGCGGCGGGTTCATCTCCATCGGGCCGTCGAGGCTCAGCCCGGCGCGGATGCGCTTGTCCGCGAGCGTGGCGCAGGCGGTGGCCGTCCCGCCCTTCGACCAGCCGAACGCGCCCATGCGTTGGGGGTCGAGGGAGCCGAGCAGCCCGGCCGGCAGCTCCCGTCGGTCGGCGTCCGGGTTGGACCCGGCGGCCAGCTGTTCGACGCAGTCGAGGACGAAGCGGAGGTCCGCGGCGAAGTCCCCCGGGTACGTGGGGGCCTTCGGGTCGCGGCTCGGGACGGCGATCCGGCCGTCGGGGAAGTCGGTGTAGGTGTCGTACTGGTGGGCGATCGTCACGACCGCGTACCCGTGGCTGGCGAGCTCCTGAACCATGATCGTGTGGTCGCCCTGGTGACTGTGCGCGCCGTGCGAGTACACGAGGACGGGCAGCCGCCGGCCCGACCGGTGCACCGGAGCGCCCACGTGGCCGGCGGTGAGCGGCGCCAGGGGGGCCAAGGCCCCGAACCCCACGTCGGCGAGGAAGGCCTGAAGGGCGCCATCCGGCATCCAGGGCGCCACCGGGTAGCGCTCGACGTCCCGGGCGGGGTACCAGACGGTGGCCATCAGCTCGCGGAAGTGCCCGGGGCCGGCGATGTCGTCCGGACGCGACCGGTCGATGAGGTGCAGTTGAACCGTGCCCACCGGGTGCGGCCCGGTGGGCACAGGCAACGTGAACCGGCCGGGGGCGGGCGCACCCGGAGCGGCCGGGGCTCCGGCATCCGCCCACGCGGGGCCGGCGGCGACGGCGGCAAGCGGCACGGCGGCCCCGACCGCGAGTGCGGATCCCAGCATGCGGCGGCGCGTCATGCCCTTGCCCTCTTGACCGGTGAACGGCGTGCTGCTCATGGTTCTCATCCCCTGGTGACGAATCGTCAATCATGCCGCTACGGCCACTCCGTGGGCACAGGGGAACGTTGTCACGCGCCCTTCCCGCGCGGCATCAGCCCACCGATTGATCACTCGCGCGGGCATCGGCCCACGGATTACATCCTGGGGTTGATGCGGTCGGCGGCGTCGTCCTCCCCGTGGTGTTCGTGGGCGACAGCTGGGTGTGCAGGAACGCCAGTGCGCCTGCGTCGTCGTCGGGGCCGCCCGCCTCGTGACCGTTGTAGCGCCAGACGTCGAGGGACTTACGGCCCGCGTAGGCGTGGTAGGCCGCGTAGACGGTGGAGGGCGGGGTGATCGCGTCCATCAGCGCGACGGAGAAGCGAGCGGGGACGCGCGCGCGGGCGGCGAAGTTGACGCCGTCGACGTAGGAGAGGGTGCGCAGGACGGTCGCCTCCTGGTCGCGGTGCGTGGCCAGGTAGTCGACGACCTCGCGGTAGGGGTGGGCGTCGGTGATCGTCAGCGCACGCGGAATGTCACACAGGAAGGGCACATGGGCGACCAGCGCCGCGAGGTCGGGGACGAGCGCGGCGACCGCGAGGGCCGTCGCCGCGCCCTGGCTCCCGCCGATCACGGCGACGCGCGCGGGGTCGACGGTGTCGAGGGTGCGGACGGCGTCGACGGCGCGGACCGCGTCGGTGAACAGGCGCCGGTAGTAGTAGGTCCGGGGATCGTCGATGCCGCGGGTCATGACGCCGGGGACCTGGGGGCCGGCCGGCGCCGGGTCCGGGGTGTGGCCGCGGCTCCAGCCGGAGCCCTGGCCGCGCGTGTCCATGATCAGGTGTGCGTATCCGGCGGCGGCCCAGTGCAGGTTCTCCAGCACGTGGCCACGGCCGCCACCGTAGCCGACGTACTGCACGACGGCGGGCAGCGCGGTGCGCCCTCCGCGTGGGAGCCGGAACCAGCCGCGGATGGGATCGCCGCCGAAGCCGGGGAAGGTGACGTCGTAACAATCCAGCGCGGACAGGCCGGTGTCCACCCGGGTGAGCCCCACCTTCCCGTCCTCGGCGCGTGCCTGGCCCAGGGTCTGTGCCCAGAAGGCGTCGAAGTCGGACGGGGCCTGCTGTGTGCTGCGATATTCGACGAGTTCGACGTCCGGCAGGTCGGTGAACATGGCGCTCCTGAGGTCGTGGCACTTAGTCGAGGGTGAACTCGGCGTGCAGGCGCCTGGTGTGGTCGAGGGTGCGGATCGGACCGTTCAGCCGGACGGCGGCGGTGAGCCGGCAGTCGGTGCTGGAGGCCGCCAGGCGCAGCTCCAACTCGCCTGGCTCCACGATGCGTTCACCGTCCCGCCCGGTGAATGAGGCCAGGTCTGCCGGAACGCCGACCCGCACCCGGGCCTCCTCCCCCGGCCCCAGGGTGACCCGCCGGTAGCCGATCAGCCGCTGGACCGGCTGCACCACCGAGGCGACCGGGTCGTGCAGGTAGAGCTGCACCGTCTCGGTCCCCTCGCGTTGCCCGGTGTTGCGCAGGGTGAAGGCGAGTCGGAACTCCCCGTCCGTGGCGGTCGCGTGCTGCTCCGCCTGGAGCCCGGACCAGGAGAACTCCGTATAGCCGAGCCCGTGGCCGAAACCGAAGGCCGGGGTGGGGTCGGTGCTGGAGACCTCGCTGGGTCCGGCCAGCCGGGCGGCGAGATAGGTGGCGGGCTGGACCGCGGGGCGGTTCGGGATGCTGACGGGCAGTCGCCCCGAGGGGTTGGTCCGGCCGCTCAGCACCGACGCGATCGCCCGGGTCCCCGCCTCGCCGGGGAAGAAGGTCTGGACGACGGCGGCCGCCTCGGTTCCGGCGCGACCCAGGGCGTAGGGACGGCCTGCCAGCAGCACCACCACGACGGGCTTGCCCACGTCCAGCAAGGTGTCCAGCAACTGCTGCTGCACGCCAGGGAGTTCCAGCGACTCCACGTCGCATCCCTCGCCGCTGGTGCCGCGACCGAACAGGCCCGCCCGGTCTCCGAGGGCGAGGACGACGAGGTCGCAGGCCTGCGCGGCGGCCACGGCCTCGGCGAAGCCGTCGGTGCCGGTCCCGTCCACGGTGGCGCCCTGGACGGTCCGGATCCGGCTCTGCGGGAACTCCCGGGCCAACTCCTGCTTCAGCGTCGGTAGTTCGATGCCGAGCGGGATCTCCGGGCGCCGGCTGCCGACATGGACGGGGAAGGCGTAGCAGCCGAGCACCGAGGTCGGGGTGTCGGCGTTCGGCCCGATCAGGGCGATGCGGCCCGGCCGACCCAGCGGCAGCGTGCCGTCGTTGCGCACCAGCACCACTGCCTGTTCGGCGATCCGCTGGGCGAGCCGACGGCTCTCCTCCCGGTCCAGGTCGACGCTGCCGCGCAGCGCGGCGGGGTCGTCCAGCCGGCGCCCGGCGAGGGCGGGCGGAACCGGGTTCCAGTCCGGATCGAGCAGGCCGAGTTGCGCCTTCTGCACCAGGACCCGGCGCAGCGCCCGGTCGACGATCGCCTCGGGCACGGCCCCGGCCTCGAGCGCGCGCAGCAGCGGCTCGCCGAAGGTCTTGACGGTGGGCAGTTCCACGTCGACCCCGCTGGCCAGGGCGAGGCCTGCGGCCTGGGCCCAGTCACCGGCGACGCCGTGCAGCGACTTGAGGAAGGCGATGCCGAAGTAGTCGGCCACGACGGTGCCTTCGAAACCCCAGGTGTCCCGGAGCAGGCCGGTCAGCAGGGCCTCGTCGGCGGCGGAGGGGATGCCGTCGGTGTCGGTGTAGGCGTGCATGACCGAGCGCGGTCGGCCCTCGCGGACCGCCATCTCGAAGGGCGGCAGGATGACGTCGGCGCGCTCGCGCGGGCCCATGCCGACGGGGGCGAGGTTGCGTCCGGCGCGGGAGGCGGAGTAGCCGGCGAAGTGCTTGAGGGTGGCGACGATGCCGGTGGACTCCAGCCCCTGCACGTAGGCGGTGGCCACGGTGCCGACAAGGTAGGGGTCTTCACCGATGGTCTCCTCGACCCGGCCCCAGCGGCCGTCGCGGACCACGTCGAGGACCGGGGCGAGTCCCTGGTGGACGCCGACGGAGCGCATGTCGCGGCCGATCGCCTCGGCCATCCGCCGGATCAGGTCGGGGTCGAAGGTCGCCCCCCAGGAGAGCGGAACCGGGTAGGCAGTGGCGCCCCAGGCGGCGAAACCCGCCAGGCACTCCTCGTGGGCGAGCGCGGGGATGCCGAAGCGGTTCCCGGCGGCGATCCGCCGCTGGGTACGGGCGAGCGACAGGGCGCCGAGGGCGGGGTCGACGGGGGCGGTGCCGAAGGGGCGGGTCAACTGGCCCAGCCCGTTGGGCAGCAGCGTGTCGAGGTCCGGCGGCTCCTCCATGTCGTGCTGGTGCGGGGCGACATCGCCCCCCTCGTCGGAGGCGCCCACCCAGACGCCGACCAGCTGGGCCAGCTTCTCGGGCAGGGTCATCGCGCCGATCAGGGCGTCCGCACGCTCCTCGGGGGAGAGCGAGGGGTCGCGCCAGGGGGCGGTGGGGTCAGGTGACGGCACGGCCAGGTTCATGTGGTGGATCACTTTCCTCCGACGCCGTACGTACGGCGTCAAGCCGACGAGGCAGAGCCACACCAGGGAGCGCGAGAGCCAGTGCTCGGCTCTGCGTCACGGTTCTCCGAAATATTTCGCTTTCACTGCCGAAAGCGTCGCCTCTGCGGGGAGGTTAGGTCCGGGTTCTCGCATGGTCAACCCCCTGGATCCACGGGGTGACCGAAGCGTGATGTCAGTGAACCCTTTCTCACCGACCTATTGACGCGCCGGATCGGCGGGCCATACGGTCCCCACCATTCGCTGAATGTCGGCATCCGTTTCGAAAGTTTCGAAGCGAACGCATTTCGATTCGAATTGTCGAGAAAATGATCATCGACCAGGGACTCTCCATGATGACGAGGAACACACGCAGCGCGGCGGTCGTCGCCCTCGGCTTGGCCACCGCTCTGGCCGTCAGCGGCTGTGCCGGCGGCGGCAGTTCAGGCGGCAGCGGCTCTTCCGACGGCCAGGCCACGATCACCGTGTGGGAGAACTCGACGACCGGGCCCGGCGTCCAGTACTTCCAGGACGCCGCGAAGGCCTACCAGGCGCTCCACCCGAACGTCACCGTCAAGGTCCAGACGGTCCAGAACGAGGACCTCGACGGCAAGTTGCAGACCGCCCTCAACTCGGGCTCCGCACCCGACATCTTCCTGCAGCGCGGTGGCGGCAAGATGCGGGCCATGGTCGACGCCGGCCAGATCCAGGCGCTGGACCTCACGGACACCGACAAGGCGAACGCGGGCGCGGCGGCCCTCGCGGCCTCCTCGATCGACGGCAAGGTCTACGAGATGCCGATCGACACGCAGCCCGAAGGCGTCTACTACAGCAAGGACCTCTTCCAGCAGGCCGGCATCGCCTCGCCGCCGACGACCATGGACGAACTCCAGGCCGACATCGCCAAGCTCAAGGCCGTCAACGTGGCGCCCATCGCGGTCGGGGCGAAGGACGCCTGGCCGGCCGCGCACTGGTACTACAACTTCGCGCTGCGCGAGTGCAGCCGGGACGCCATGACGACGGCCGCCAAGTCCCTCAAGTTCACCGACCCGTGCTGGACCAAAGCCGGTGACGACCTCGCCTCCTTCCTCAAGGTCTCCCCCTTCCAGCAGGGCTTCCTGACGGCTTCCTCCCAGCAGGGCGCCGGATCCTCGGCGGGCCTGCTGGCGAACCACAAGGCGGCGATGGAGCTCATGGGCAACTGGGACCCCGGGGTGATCGCCAGCCTGACGCCGGACCAGAAGCCGCTCCCGGACCTCGGCTGGTTCCCCTTCCCGTCCGTGGCGGGCGGCCAGGGCGACCCCTCCGCCATCATGGGCGGCACCGACGGCTACTCGCTCTCCAAGAACGCTCCCGCGGCGGCCCTCGGCTTCCTCCAGTTCCTGGTGACCAAGGACCAGCAGCAGGCCTACACCAAGGCCTTCGTCACCATCCCGGTGAACAAGGACGCCCAGGCGGTCGTCACCGAGCCGTACAACATCTCGGCGCTGCAGGCCTTCAACAAGGCCGCCTACTCGATGCAGTTCCTCGACACCGAGTACGGCCAGAACGTCGGCAACGCGATGAACACCGCCGTCGTCAACCTGCTGGCCGGCCAGGGCAGCGCCGCCGGCATCGTCAAGGCCACCAACGCCGCCGCCGCGAAGGGCTGAGTGCGCACACCATGAGCGACACCATGGGCGCCGACCCGGCCGTCGGCCACCGGCCGCAGGACACGCTCGGAGTCGGGGGCGCGGCCGAGTCCGCGTCCCCAATCCCGCGGCGGACGGCCCCGGGCCGGCGCGGCCGGGCCAGGAAGCGAGTCGAGATCGCGGTCCTGTCCGGACCCGCGATCCTGGTGTTCGTGGCGTTCGTGATCTTTCCGGTCGCACTCGCCGCCTACTACGGCTTCTACCGCTGGCACGGCTACGGACCGCCCACCGACTGGGTCGGCCTGAACAACTACAAGCTCATCTTCACCGACCCCGCGTTCCAGCAGGTCCTGTGGCACAACGGCCTGATCCTCGTGCTCTCCCTGGTGATCCAGGGCCCGGTGGCGATCGCCCTCGCGCTCCTGCTCAACCAGAGGATCCGCGGCCGCTCGGTCATCCGCATGCTGATCTTCGTGCCCTACATCGTCTCCGAGGTCATCGTCGGCACCGGCTGGAACCTGCTGCTGCAGAGCAACGGCGCCGTCAACGACCTGCTGCGCGGCATCGGCCTGGGCTCCCTGCAGGCCAACTGGCTCTCGGACCCCAAGCTCGCCGTCTGGACGCTGATGGCGATCATCTCCTGGAAGTACATCGGCTTCGCGGTGCTGCTGATGCTCGCCGGCCTCCAGTCGATTCCCGACGAGCTGCTCGAGGCCGCCGCGATCGACGGTGCCTCGTACTGGCAGATCCAGCGCTTCGTCACCCTGCCGCTGCTGGGACCGACCATCCGCATCTGGGGGTTCCTCTCGATCATCGGCTCCCTCCAGCTCTTCGACCTCGTCTACATCATCTGGGGCCAGTACGTCTCGGGCACCGCGGGC
The DNA here is from genome assembly GCF_057158765.1 of Kitasatospora sp. NEAU-69. Lineage (NCBI taxonomy): Bacteria > Bacillati > Actinomycetota > Actinomycetes > Kitasatosporales > Streptomycetaceae > Kitasatospora > Kitasatospora sp. NEAU-69. The sequence continues at coordinate 208,337 of NZ_JBWXUE010000010.1, read as the reverse complement.
ACCTCGACCATGGCGATCTACATGGTCGGGCAGGGCCGCAACGCGGGCAACTACGGCTACGGCAGCTCCGTGGCGGTGGTGATGTTCCTGATCTCGCTCGTCGTCGCACTGCTCTACCAGCGCTTCGTCCTGCGCCGCGACCTCCAGGGCGCCATCACCGAGGGAGCCGCCCGATGAGCGCGACCGCCGGCAACCGCGGCAGCGAGCAGCCGCAGAAGTGGGGAAGCCCGTTCACCTACTTCGTCGCCCTGCTGTTCATCGGCGCCTGCCTCGCACCGGTGCTCTACATCGTGCTCGGCGGGTTCCGCACCAACTCGCAGATCACCACGAGCCCGGCCGCCCTGCCCAGCCCCTGGGTCTTCGGCAACTACACCGACGTCCTCGCCTCGACGACGTTCTGGGGAGAGTTCGCGAACTCCGTCATCGTCGGCCTGGCGAGCACCGTGGGGATCGTCGTCCTCGGACTGATGGTCAGCTTCGTGCTCGCCCGCTACGACTTCCGGCTCAAGGGCGCGATGTACTCGCTGTTCGCTGCGGGCCTGATGTTCCCGATGGTCATCGCGATCACCCCGCTGTACATCGTCATCAAGGACCTCGGCCTCGTCGACAACCTGCTCGGCGTGATCGTCCCGCAGATCGCCTTCGGCCTTCCGACGACCGTGATCATCCTGGTGCCGTTCCTGCGGGCCATCCCCGACGAGATCGAGGAAGCCGCCTCGATCGACGGTACGAGCCGGCTCGGGTTCTTCTTCCGCATGGTGGTCCCGCTGTCGATGCCCGGCGTGGTGACGGTCGGCATCCTCGCGTTCATCAGCAGCTGGAACAACTACATCCTGCCGCTGTACATCCTCAACTCGCAGGCGCACTTCACCTTGCCGCTCGGCGTCCAGGCGTTCTCCTCGCAGTACTCCTCCGACACCGCCAAGGTGCTCGCCTTCACCTCGCTCGCCATGCTGCCCGCGCTCGTCTTCTTCTCGCTCTTCCAGAAGCGGATCGTCGGCGGCCTCACCGGCGCCGTCAAGGGCTGAGCGACGAAGGCTGAGCGACGAAGCAGGCCGCCGAGCGACGCTGACGCACCAAGCGCTGACGCACCAAGCACAGACCAAGGAGCACCGCATTGCCCCACGCCCACGTCGCACTCGACCGTCAGGCCGTCGTCGCCCCCGTCCGGCGCCGGACCTTCGGATCGTTCGTCGAACACCTCGGCCGCTGCGTGTACACCGGGATCTACGAGCCCGGACACCCGACCGCGAACGAGGACGGGTTCCGCATGGACGTCGTGGACCTCGTCAGGGAGCTCGGCAGCACGACCATCCGCTACCCGGGCGGCAACTTCGTCTCGAGCTTCCGCTGGGAGGACTCCGTCGGCCCGCGCGAGCAGCGCCCGGTGAGGCGCGACCTCGCCTGGCACTCCCTCGAGTCGAACCAGGTCGGCCTCGACGAGTTCGCCCGGTGGCTCAAGCTCACCGGCTCCGAGCTGATGCTGGCCGTCAACCTCGCCACCCGGGGCATCCTGCCCGCCCTCGATCTGCTCGAGTACGCCAACCATCCCTCCGGCACAGCGCTTTCGGACCTGCGGATCGCCAACGGCTCCCCGGAGCCGCACAACGTGCGCATGTGGTGCCTCGGCAACGAGATGGACGGGCCCTGGCAGACGGGCTTCATGACCGCCGAGGACTACGGCAAGACCGCGGCCCGCACCGCCGCTGCCATGAAGGCGGCCGACAAGCACCTCGAACTCGTCGTCTGTGGCTCCTCGGGGTCCGCCATGCCGACGTTCGGCGACTGGGAGCGCACGGTTCTCGAACACAGCTACGAGTACGTCGACCACATCTCCTGCCACGCCTACTACCAGGAGCACGACGGCGACCTCGGCTCCTTCCTCGCCTCCGCGGTCGACATGGACTACTTCATCGACACCGTCGTCGCGACCGCCGACCACGTGGGGTACAAGAAGCGCTCGAAGAAGAAGATCGACATCTCCTTCGACGAATGGAACGTCTGGTACCTCACGCAGCACCAGGAGTCCGACGAGGTCAACGAGGAGTGGCGGCACGCCCCTCGCCAGTTGGAGGACACGTACACCGTCGCGGACGCCGTCGTGGTCGGCAACCTGTTGATGACCCTTCTCAAGCGCAGCGACCGGGTCGCCTCGGCCTCGCTCGCCCAGCTCGTCAACGTGATCGCACCGATCATGACCGAGCCCGGCGGGCCGGCGTGGCGGCAGACGACCTTCCACCCCTTCTCGATCACGAGCCGCCTCGCCTCCGGCCAGGTGATCCGGCCCGTGATCGACGCACCGACCTACCACACGGCGCGCCACGGCGAAGCGTCCGTCATCGACGCCGTGGCAACCGTCGACGAGGGCCGGGCCGCGGTCTTCCTCGTCAACCGCGACCAGGCCGAAGCAGCGCAGGTCACGGTCGACATGCGAAGCCTTGGGCTCGCCGGCATCGCCGAGGCGGTCACCCTCGCCGACCCCGACGTCTACGCAAAGAACACGTTCGCCGAACAGCACCGGGTCACCCCGTCCGCGAACCGCAGCGCGACACTCGCCGACGGCGTTCTCACCATCGAGCTGCCGCCGGTGTCGTGGACGGCGATCGCGCTCCGGTGAGCGCTGGGTGAGCGCTGGGTGGGCGTCGGGCATCTCGGAGTTGCCGGGGTGAACGCCACCGCGTCACCGGGTGACGAGGTGTGCGGGGCGGTAGGTGACGAAGGCCGTGGTTCCGGCGGGCCGGTCGGCGGTCAGGGCCGCGGCGCTGGTGTCGCCCCAGTGCCCGGTGTCGATCCGGTGGACCACGGCGTGCAGGCCGGCGAGGACCTCGGCGGCAGTGAAGTTGCAGTGGCCCTGGCGGGCGACATAGGCCTGGCGCAGCTGCGCGCCGTCACCGGCGGCGCGGACGCGGGCCGCGAAGGCGTTCTCCTGCTCGACGGGGACCAGTTGGTCGGCGGTGGTGTGGATGTCGAGGAGCGGCGCGTCCAGGCCCTGGCCGGCGGTGGAGGTCTGCTCCATCCAGCGGGTCACGGCCGGGTCGGCCTGGTGGGCGGGGGCGGCGTGGAGGGTGGCCAGGTCTTCGTCGAGGTCGAGACACGAAAGGCGCGGCCTCGCCGGGCACGGCGGCGGTCAGATCGGCGACCAGCGGGATGACCGGGTTGCCGCCGGCTCGGGCGCGCGGACTCGACGTCCTGCGCGCCCTCGCGGCGCGGCGCGGGGCCATGAGCCTGGCCGACGCGGCGCGCGCCACCGGACTCCCCCGTGCCACCGCACGCCGGGCCCTGATCACCCTGCAGCACCTCGGCTTCCCGCGCCTGTCCCAACTGACGTTCGCCCAGATCGCCAGGCCCCATCTGGCCGCCCTCGTGGAGCAGGTCCACGAATCGGCGTCCGTCGCCGTCCTCGACGGCGACGACATCCGCTACATCGCCCGCGTCACCGCATCCCGGATCATGCGGGTCGACATCACCGTGGGCACCCGGTTCCCCGCGTACGCCACCTCGATGGGCCGGGTGCTCCTGGCGGCACTGCCCGAGCAGGAACGTCTGGATCACCTGAGCCGGGTGACCCCTCGTCGGTTCACCGCGCGCAGCAAGACCACCCTCCCGGCTCTCTCACGCGCTCTGGACACGGCGGCGAGGCAGGGCTGGGCGCTGGTCGACCAGGAGCTGGAGGAGGGGCTGTGCTCCCTCGCCGTCCCCGTCACCGACGACCTCGGACGAGTGATCGCAGCCGCCAACGTCGCCCTTCATGCCAGCCGTGGCACCGCCGAGCAGATCCGCGACGCCGTCCTCCCCCCGCTGCTGGAGGCCGCGAGCCGGATCGGGGACGACCTGGCCGTCGTCTCACGCTTCACCGGATCCCGCATCCGATGAGGTGACACAGCGCGATCGCGCGGGTGGGCCGGGCGATCGGGGCGCTGTCCGTGATGGTCCGAAGTCGCCGACCCGGCTAGCGTGGGCCTCAGGGCGTCGGGCCGGCTCATGCCGACCGCTCGGCGGCCCGGCGGGCAGCGAGAGAGAGTCACCGATGCCGGACAGTACCGCCGAGTTGTTCGTGGGGCGCCACCGGGAGCTGGCAGAGCTGCTCGGTGCGGCGCGGCGCGCGCCCGCCGTGATCCTGGTCGAGGGCGAGGCGGGGATCGGCAAGTCCCGGCTGGTCCGCGAGGCCGCCGTGCAGCTGGCCGACCGGGGCCGCCGGGTGCTGGTCGGCCACTGCCACCCCTTGCGCGAGCCGTTCCTCTTCGGCCCGGTCGCCGACGCGCTGGGGGCCGCCGGGCCCGCCCTGCCACCGCCCGAACGGATGGACCCGGCGGCCGGCGCGCTCGCCAGGCTCCTCCCCGAGCTGGCCGACCGGCTGCCGGCCGCGCCGCCGGCCGATGAGCTGCGCGGCGAGCGGCACCAGCTGGTGCGGGCCGTGCGCGAGGTACTGCGGGCGCTCGGACCGGTCGTCCTGGTGGTCGAGGACGTGCACTGGAGCGACGACGCCACCCGCGAGCTGCTGCTGTGGCTCGCCCGCGACCCGCCGCCGGAGCTGTCCCTGGTGCTCACCTACCGCGCCGAGGACCTCGCACCCGGCGCCCCCGTGCTGGGCGCCGCCTACCGCCACCCCGCCGGGGTCACCGGTGCCGAGCTGCACCTCGCCCCGCTGACCGAGACCGACGTGCACGAGCTGGTGGCCCGGATGCTCGGCGCCGAGGCCGCCACCGGCCCGCTCTGCCGGGCCCTGTACGAGCGCAGCGACGGGCTGCCGCTGGTGGTCGAGGAGGACGTCCGGGCGCTGGAGAGCCGGATCTCGCCGACCGGCGACCTCGGCGGGGAGCTGGACCGGATCCGCATCCCGCGTGCCTTCCAGGAGGCCATCGCGGCCCGGCTGGCAGCGCTGGCACCCGAGGCCACCGTCATCGTCCACGCCGCCGCCGTCCTCGCGGTACCCGCCTCGCAGGCCCTGCTGGGGCAGGTCGCCGATCTCGACGAGGATCCGGTCGAGGCCGGACTGGTCGGCGCGCTGGAGGGCTCCGTCCTGCGCGAGGTCGGCCCGGGCGAGTACGACTTCCGGCACGCGCTCGCGCAGCAGGCGGTCTACGAGGGAATCGTGGGTCCGCGCCGGCGCCGGCTGCACCTGCGGGCGATCGCCGCGCTGCGCCGGCAGTCCCCGCCCGCCCTGGTGCAGATCGCCCATCACACGCTCGCGCTCGGCGACCGGCAGGCGTGGCTGCGCGAGGCCCAGGCGGCGGCCGACCACGCCAACGCGGCAGGGGACTACGGCGTCGCCGCCGGCCTGCTCCGCGAACTGCTCGCGGAGCCCACCCTGCCCTCGGAGCAGCGCTCCGAGGCGGCCCTGGCCCTGAGCCGCTTCGCCGAGCACGCCGTGGACTTCACCGGGACGATCCCGGCGCTGCGCAGCATCGTCGCCGACCCCGGCCTGGCCACCGCCACCCGCGGCGAGATCCGGCTCGCCCTCGGACTGGTGATGGCCAGCCATGCCAACCAGGTCGCCGGCTTCGAGCAACTGGAACTCGCCGCCGAGGAGCTGGCGGAGCGGCCCGAACTGGCCTCGCGCGCCATGGCCGCCCTGGCGGTACGCAACGCCGACGTGCCGATGGCGCAGAACCTGGCCTGGATGGAGCGCGCGGAACGCGCCGTCGAGGGCAGCACCAATCAGGCCGCCCGGATCGCCGTGCAGGCGGGCAAGGTCACCGTGCTCTCGGTCGTCGGCGACCCGGCGGCCTGGGCACTACTGGACACCCTGCCCCGGCACGGCGCGGAGCCGGCGGGGCTGCGCCAGACCGCCCGGGGGCTCTACAACGCCGCCGACAGCGCCATCTGGCTCGGCCAGGACGCCCGTGCCCGCAGCCTGCTGGACGAGTCCGAGGAGCTCTCCGAGCGCTGGCACCACCCCGTGATCACGAACTGGTGCCGGATCGCCCGGCTGCGGCTGGACTGGACCGGCGGCCACTGGCGGGGCCTGGACGAGCGGATCGGCGTGTTCGCCGCCGAACTCGCCGACATGCCGACCGCCCAGGCCTACCCGCTCCTGCTCACCGGTCTGCTGGCGACCGCCCGTGGCGAATGGGCCGAGGCGCAGGAACGGCTCGAGGCCGTCGCGGCACTGGCCCGCACCCATCGGATGACCATGTGGCGCGTCGCGGCGGCAGCGGGCCTCGGCCGGGTCCACCTGGCGCGTGGCGACAGCCCGGCCGCCTGGGCCGTCGCGCTGGACGCGATCGACGCGCTGCGCCGCAAGCAGGTCTGGGTGTGGAGCGTGGGCCTGTACGCCGTCGCCGTGGACGCGGCCCTGCACTGTGACGCCCTGCACTGTGACCTGGTACCGGAGGCAGCCCGGCTGGTCGACGAGGTGGAGGCGGGCATTCGGGGCCGTGACGCACCGGCGGCGGCCGCCGAGGTCGAGCTGTGCCGGGGCCTGCTCCTGGAGGCGGCCGATCCGCCGGCTGCCCGCGCGGGCTTCGAACGGTCGCGACAGCAGTACACGGATCTCGGTCGGCCGTACATCGCGGCCTATGCCGCCGAGCTGGCCGCCCGCGCCTTCGCGGTCACCGACCGCCGGGCCGCCGCCGAGGAGCTGACCCGGACGGCGGCGGAGTTCGCCCGGCTCGGAGCCACCGCCGACCAGGCACGCTGTGAGCACGCCCTGCGCGAGCTGGGGCTCGCGCGGCCTTCCCCGGTCGGCCGCCGGGGCTACGGTGACGAGCTCTCGCCGCGCGAACTGCAGGTCGCCCGGCTGCTGACCCGTGGGGCGTCCAACCGGGAGATCGCCCAGGCGCTCTTCCTCTCGCCGCGCACCGTCGAGCACCACGTGGCGCAGGCCCTGCGCAAACTGGGGGTCTCCCGCGAGCAGGCCGCCGAGGCGAGCCGCACTACATACGGTTCCCCCATCGATCCCCGCTAGCCCACCCTCCGGTCGCGGGTGTCACGTCATTGTTCCCCGGGTACGAGCGCGTTCTGCTGGAGGTGGGAGCGACGCGGCGGCGCCGAGCGGCTGCGCCTCCCACTCACAGGAGGCCCCCGATGCTCCAGCCCCGGCCCGCCATCTACCTGCGGTGCTACCCCACCGACAGGTGGGGTATGCAGACCCATCGCCTTGCGCTCCAGGCCTACGCCGAGCGTCTCGGCCTGCCCGCCCCGACCGTCTACCTCGACAACGGCTGCTCCTCGCGGGACGCCCGCCCGGCTTTCGAGCACCTGACCCGCGCGGTGGCCGCCTGGGTGCACCAGGTGGTCCTGGTGCCCGGCCCCTGGGTCTTCGGTCTCGACCCCTCCCGCGCGGCGGCGGAGATCCTGCGGCTGGCCGCCGACGGCTGCGAGATCGTCGAGCTGCCGGCCGACCGCTGGGCCGCCCCGGCCCGCGCCCTGGCCTCCTAGGGCTTGGCCGAGCGCGTTCTGCGGCTCAACCGGCCACGGTGAGCACGATCTTGCCGACCTGCCGGTTGGACTCCAGATAGCGGTGCGCATCGACCACCCGGTCCAGTGGGAAGGTCCGGTCCACGGTCGGCCGCAGCCGGCCGTCCCGCAAGCCCGCCTTGACGAACTCCACGGCCCGGGAACGGCGTTCGGCATCCGAGGTGGTCTCGAAGACCAGGTACCCGCGCAACGTCAGACCCTTGCCGACCGCCAGCCGGGGGAACGGAGTGGGCTCGCCGCTGAGACTGCCGTACACCACGATGGTGCCGCCCGGAGCGGTGGCCGGGGCCAGGGTCGTCTCCACCCAGGGGCCGGCCACCGGGTCCAGGACCGCCCGCACGCCGGCGCCGCCGGAGATCCGCAGCACCTCCTCGACCAGGTCTTGACGCTCCGTCACGATCACGTCGGCCGCGCCGGCCTCGGTCAGCACGGCCCGCTTGGACTCGGTGCGGGTGACCGCCACCGGCACGGCGCCGAGCATCCGGGCGATCTGGATGGCCGCCAGGCCGACGCTGCTGGAGGCCGCCGGGATCAGCACCAAGTCGTCCTTGCCGATGCCGACCACCTCGACCAGTGCGCCGTAGGCCGTCAGGTACGGCATCCAGACCGCGGCGCCCAGCACCGGGTCCAGCTCGGGGGCCCGCGGTACCAGGGCCGAGACCGGCACCACGGCCCGCTCGGCGTAGACGCTGTAGTCGTTCATCGAGAAGGTCGGCAGGATGCTGACCGGGTCGCCCGCGGCGAAGGCGCCGGCGCCGTCCCCCGTCAGTTCGATGGTGCCGGCCGCCTCGTATCCCAGTCCGCTGGGCAGCGAGCGCGGTTGCTCGACGTAGCGCCCCGCACGAAAGCTCGCGTCCGCCCGGTTGAGCCCGATGGCCTCGATCCGCACGAGTGCCTCGCCCGGGCCGGGGGCGGCGGGTTCGGCCTCCTCCATGCGCAGCACTTCGGGGCCGCCGAGTTCGTGGAACCGGACGACACGAGTCATGGTGATCCTCCAACTGGGTTCATGGGACGGGGTGTTCGGTGTGGTGCTGCTGGTTCGGTTGACGGTGACTCAGCCGTTGACGAGGGCCATCATCGGCGCCGGGTAGCGCTCGCCCGCCGCGACGCCGGGCGGAAAGGCCTCGTCCAGGCTCTTCAGGTCCTCGGCGGTCAGCTCGACGTCCAGCGCGGCGATGTTCTCCGCGACCCGTTCGGGCTTGGTGGTGCCGGGGATCGGCACGGCCATCTCCGCGCTCTGCAGCACCCAGGCGAGCGCCACCTGCGCGGCGGTCGCACCGTGCCGCTCGGCGATCCGGTGGACCACGTTGACCAGCGCCCGGTTCCGCTCGAAGTTCTCGCCCTGGAAGCGCGGGGCGATCCGGCGGAAGTCGCCCTCGGCCAGGTCCTCCGGCGAGCTGATCGCACCGGTGAGGAAGCCGCGGCCGAGCGGGGCGTACGGCATCAGGCCGATGCCCAGCTCGCGCAGGGTCGGGATGACGTCGTCCTCGATGTCCCGGGTCCAGAGCGAGTACTCGGTCTGCACCGCGCTGATCGCGTGCACGGCGTGCGCCCGGCGGATGCTCTGCGCCGAGGCTTCGCACAGCCCGAGGTAACCGACCTTGCCGGCGGTGACCAGCTCGGCCATCGCGCCGACAGTCTCCTCGATCGGCACCTGCGGGTCGACCCGGTGCTGCAGGTAGAGGTCGATGTAGTCGATGCCGAGCCGCTGCAGCGAGGCGTCGACCGCGCTGCGCACGTGCTCCGGGCGGCCGTCCGGGATCCGCGGCGGGGTGTAGGGCGAGTAGGTGCCGAACTTCGTGGCGATCTGCACCCCCTCACGGCGGCCGGCCAGCGCCTTGCCGAGCAGCGCCTCGTTGGTCAGCGGCCCGTAGTGGTCGGAACTGTCCAGGAAGGTCACTCCGAGGTCCAGCGCGCGGTGAACCGTCGCGATGGACTGCTCCTCGGCGACCGTGCCGTAGCCGAAGGACATCCCCATACAGCCGAGGCCGATCGCCGAGACCTGGAGTCCCTGGCTGCCAAGAGCCCGCATGTGCATCGTGTTTCTCCCTGCGTCGTGCGTACGTGGTGCGGCCCGTCCCGTGCTGGGACGGGCCGCCCGGGATCAGATGGTGACCGTCGTCCCGTCGAACCGGGTGACGGTGAAGGTGCCGTTCTCGATGTAGGTGCGCTTCTGCTCGCGCATCATCTGCAGGGCGATCTCCTCGCCCAGCACGAACGCCTGCGCGTTGTCCGAGCGGTAGTGCACGCCGCCCATCGCCCGGCCGTGGGCCACGTTGGTGGCTAGCTTGTTCAGCTCGCCGCCGACGGTCAGTTGGTCCTTGTCGGCGCCGGTGTAGGACACCAGGGTGGTGCCGTCAGCGCTCGGCTGCACCGGGTCGGTGAGCACGAAGGACTCGTTGAACCAGGCCTTCAGCACCGTGACGCAGGCGCCGGCGACGGTGGAGTGGCCGCTCTGGTACGAGGGGCTCATCGGGGAGCCCTCGGGGAAGCCCTGCGGCAGCAGGTGGGACCCGTACTTGCTGTTGATCCGGTCGAGGATCTCGGAGTTCAGCAGCTCGTCGGGCAGCAGGCCGGTGTAGCGGCCGCGGTCCTGGTTGAGGTGGACCTCGACCCGGCCCGCGTACTCCTCGGGCCGTAGCCGCTTGTGGACGAAGAACTGCTGGAACTCGGTGTGCGTGATGGCCCGTCGGGCGACCTCCGCCAGCAGCGTGACCAGGTGCGGGGTGCCGAAGGTCGGGAAGCCCATCTGGTTGGCCGAGTGCAGGTAGGGGTTGCCCGGGTCCTGCAGCTCGGCCGGGTAGGCGGGGTCGTTCAGCAGGATGACGGCGGCCATCAGGTAGCACTGGTACAGCACGTCGAAGTGCGTGTGGTGGGACATGTCCCGGCCGGTCTGGATGTACCGGAGGTTGGTGAAGTCCCGGTTGGTGAGCCGGTTGGCGCCGTTCTGGATGGCCAGCCAGTCGTCGAAGGAGGTGCCGAAGTCCACGCCCGGCCGGACGGTGTCGCGCAGCTGCTTGATCGGCTGGCTACCGAAGTTGACGTCCCGCAGCAGGAACTGGGAGAGCAGCGGGCCGGCCAGCGCGCCCGGCAGGTCGCTGCGGAACAGCGTGCCCGGGGTGACCCGGCCGTTCTGCTTGGGCCCCTGGAAGTCCGAGTAGCCCGACAGGTCCGCCGCCGCCTGCGCGACCAGCGGGGAGTCGGCGTAGTCCGTGAACGGGACGTCCCGCAGCAGCGCCATCCAGTAGAGCTCGGCCATCTCGGAGGCACCCTCGGCACTGCCCACCCGCGGGGCCGGCGGCACGACCAGCGCGTGCGAGTCGGGTCCGAGCAGCTCGAACGAGAGCCCGCCCTGCGGACCGAGCTGCTTGCGGCCGTTGGGGAGCCCCATCGGGATCAGGTCGAAGTCGCTCGACTTGCCGCTGTCGATGGCCCGCATCATGGTGCGGTAGGCGGCCTGGTCCACCTCGCCGAGGCTGGTGTGCGGCAGGCCCTTGCCGTAGACGGTGAGGTAGGGGAACTCGCGGTCGTCCGGGTTGACCGGGTGGTCCGGGAAGCGCGCGGGGTAGGCCCGGTCGGCGGCCTGGATGCGGATGTCGCGGCCGGTCCGCGTGCGGCCGGTGCGGTCGGTGACCCCGGCCGGCGCCGCGGCGGCCTGGTTGTCGGCAGTACCGTCCGCCGAAGCGGCGGCGGGGGCCAGCCCGCCGGCGGCGAGCAGTCCGGTACCGATGACGGCCGTTCTCAGCACATCTCTGCGGTGCACGGAATTCCTCCAGTGAGCTTCTGGTGCGGGTGGACAGCCCGGCCGGCCGCTCGGCAGGCGGCGGGCGGGGACAACCCCCAACCCCATCTCCAACTCCAACGTTGGAGTTGAGCATACGCACGGGCTGATGGGCCGTCAACGCGCCCTTGGCGTTAGAGTGCGCGGATGGCATGGGACACCGAGGAGACCAAGCGGCGCCTGAAGGCGGCCGCGGTCGAGGAGTTCGCGGCGCGCGGGCTCGAGGGCACGACGATGGACCGGATCGCCCGCCGGGCCGGCGTGAACAAGGAGCGGCTCTACCACTACTTCGGCGCCAAGGAGAACCTGTTCGCCGCCGTGCTGGCGGACGAACTGGCCCGGGTCGCCGAGGCGGTGCCGGTGGAGCCGGTCAGCCGCGGCGACGTCGGGGAGTTCGCCGGACTGGTCTTCGACTACCACGCCACCCATACCCAGCTGGCAAGACTGCTGCACTGGGAGGGTCTGTCGGGCACCTCTCCGCTCCCCGACCACGACACCCGGGCCGGCCACTACCGGCTCAAGGTCGAGGCGTTCGCCGCCGCCCAGCGGGACGGGCTGGTCAGCGACGACCTGGAGCCCGGCCACCTGGTGTTCATGATCATCGCGCTGGCGGCATGGTGGTTCGCGGTCCCGCAAATGGCCCAGATGCTGACCGAGAGCGGGGCGAGCGGGACGGCGGTCGGCACGGCGGGTGAGGCCGCCGGCGAGGCCGGCGCGGATGAGCGGCTGGCCGCGAAGCGCTCTGCCGTGGTGACCGCTGCCCGCCGGCTGGCGCAGCCCTCGGGCGGGGCGCCGCAGGAGAGCTGACCCTCTCGCCCGGCCGTCGCCCCTCCGCGGCCGTCACCCCCGGCGAATCACCGACCCCGGTGTGGCATCCGCGCGCGAACGGCAGCCGGCGCACCGGGCTGAGCCGTGCCCGACAACTGCGCGGCGTCGTAGATCGATGCACCCGCGGAGAATTCGGTCAGCACGAAATCGATGCCCGCGATGATGCCGATCAGGATGGCTTGGTCAACTGGGTCGACCGGGGTGATGACACGCAGGGCCTGCGCCACCTGCGGCAGGTCCCCGCAGATGTACTCGGCCCACTTGAGTCCGGTTGCCCGGGACTTCCAGCAGGCGGTGAGGTCTACACCAAGGGTGATCATGCCCACGACGGCGGTGAGGATCGAACCGATCGGGCCGCAGTTCTTGAGGATGGGATTGGTGGCGTAATTGTTCGGGTCCACCTTTTGCTTGTAGATCGCCGCTCCCATGAAACCCAGGCCGAGGAGCCAGTTGAGCGCCGCCGTGCCGAAGGAAGCCCACCAGAAGTCGATCTGGGGGTCATTCGCATCGTGGCCGGCAACCTCCGGCCAGCAGCCGATCAAGCCGGCAGCCGCGGCTGTGAGCGAGCAGATACCCAGTGTCAGGTCTACGCCGAACGGTACTGCTCTTCCCCTTTTGTCCAGGAAGACAGAAAGGTCGGTGGCGCCGTCGATAAAGCCGCCCGCCACGCCGGCGGCGCCGCTGACAAACGACAGGGCCTTCACCACCTCCGGGCTGAGCCCGCCCTGCTGCGGGTCGTACGCCGGGTGCCATGGCGGTGCCGGCAGCGTCGGAAAGGTACCTCCGGGGAAGGGTGCCTGGTGCACTCCGTTGAGCAGTTTGTACGTCGGGGTGACCGCGAGTGCCAGGTTCAGGAAGGCCAGCTCGCCCAAGGTCAGATCCGCCTGTGATCCGTCCCCGCTCTGCGTCCGGATCCACTTGTACAGGTGGCCGACCGGGCCCAGCGACAGCTCCGTGTTCAGGATGCTGTTGAAGTTCTGGGGACTGGCGACGGTTTTGACGACCGCGAGTGTCGCGTCGAGCAAGGGTCCCAGCCCCGCCCCCGCCGTCAGGTCCTTCGGGGAGTTTCCCAGGGCGCCGTGCAGCACGTCCCCCGCGGTCCCGATCAGCTTCGTCATCGACGCCTTGGCGGTGCCGTCGGGGTCCCGCAGGTCCCCGACCACGCCGCGGACCGTCATGGCGGGGTCGGGAAACCTCGCGGTGACGCCATCGACGACCGTGGTCTTCGTCAACGCCGCCAGGAACGCCGTGACCGCGTCGTCAACGGGATCCGGACCGGCAGCGGGTGTCGTCCGCACCGCCGCGGTGGTCTGAACAGCCGCGACGGTGCCGGCACCGAGCGCCCGGTTCAGCAGCCAGGAGGATCGCGGATCGTGTCCCAGGGCGGCCGGCTTCACCGTCTGCCCGTACGGGTCGGTGAGGATGGGGATCTGGTGCGGCTGGTCACCCAGACGGCGTCCCGCATACTGTTCGGTCAACTCCGCGAGGCGTGTGTCGAAGGCCGTCAGAAGGTCCTGCGGCCGGTTCACGACCCAGTCCCTCGCCTGGGCCTCGAAGTGTCCGATGGTCGCGGCGCCGTATTCCAGCATCTGCGCGACGCCGTCCTGCAGCGCCTTCTTGGTCTCCCAGATCTCCTTGAAGTCGAACAGGGCTTTGAGCCAGTCGACGACCTTCGCGGTGGTCACGGTCAGCGTGCCGAACAGCGCCTCGACGAGGTGCACCGCTTTCGCGACCGAGTCCAGGACGAATCCGGCCAGCTCGACGGTCTTCTCCCCGATCTTGATCAAGACCCGGGTGAGTGTGGCGGGCAGGACCGCGACGACCTGGATGACCCCGTTCTTGATGCCCTGCCAGATGTCTCCGGTGAAGTTCACGAAGTCGTCCAGGACGCCGCCGTAGTCCGGACGTGAGCGAATCGCGCGCAGGTGCGCTTCGAGTTCCTCGGGACCGGCGAACTCCCGGTAGCCCACAGGCCCGTCGGACTGGCCGTTGCCGAACGCGAAGCCGTGGAGCCAGACTCCTTGGTGGAGTGTCGAGGGCACGGGCTGGCCCGATGCGATCTTGAAGACGTTGTGGATGCTCGTCACCGCATCGTCGATCGCTCCTTGGTGGTCCGCGTCCACGATCTTCGCGCCCCGGAGTGCCTTCGCGTCGAAGAGGCCGTCTTGCGACGCCAGGGAGGCCGTGCCGGAGAGGTAGTCGGCCAGGCCGGCCGCGGGCTGGAAGATCGCGCCTCGATCCAGGCCGACCGCATCGACGTGCAGGACGGCAGGCAGCAGGCTGTGTGCGGGCGTCGCAATGGCCACCACGCCCGCGAGGTTGGTGACCAGTGCCGCGTGGTGCCCAGGGCCGACCAGATGGGAGGTGCCGTCGACCTGGATCTCGGTGAGCGTCTCGGCAGAAGCCCTCACCGGCAGGTTCGGCATCGGCATGCCCCTGTGGTCGAGCACGGTCACGGTGCTGACGTAGTTGGTGGTCAGGGTGTACTTGCTGGTCAGATCGCCCGTGGCGGGCAGTCGCACCTTGTCCCGCGACCACCGCACGGAGTTGATGTCCTGGGTGTAGAAGCTGAACTGCTCGTCGGAGGTGGCCGCATCCTGCTTGACCAGTTGGCTGGGCACGGCGTCCGGGAACGGATCGAGGGCGAACGCGGCGACCTTGGGCACCAGTCCGACACAGGCCGGCACCGCGGACTCGGCGGGTGCAGCGTGTCCGGCGGGGCTCACGGGGGTGGCGCTGGCCCAGATCGGCAGGCCGTCGCCGTCCCACGCCGTCTGGTGCAGCACCTTGAGGGTGTTCTGGTCGTCCAGGCCGTAGACGTGGCTCATCCCGTTGACGTCGATCCAGGATGACGCCGTGACGAACCCCAGCGCGGACGTCACACGAGTGGTGCCGGTCTGCTCGGTCCAGCTGCAGAAGTTCCCCGCTAGGTCGAGGAAGAGCAAGCCCGCCCCCGTGAACGACCCCCGGTAAGGGGACTGGAAGCCACCGACGAGATGGGCCCCTTCCGGAGTGAGTGGGACGGTGGTTCCGTTCGCACTGTACGAGACCGCCACCAGCGCGCCGTGGAGCGTCCAGACCACCTGCGCCGACTCACTGCTCACGGAGACCAGTTCGGTCGGGGCGCCGCGGTCCGTCTTCAGCGTGATCGTCCTGCGCTGCACGAAACGGGCCGTGGGATCCGTTGTGGTCAGCACGACGACGTCGGTCGGCTGCGTCGGGTCGATACCGGTGACCACCGGATGGTGACCCTCGTAGTACACCTGCAGCTGACTCATCGGGGTCGACGGCTTCCCGCCGGCCCAGATGACCGGAGAAGGATGCCAGGAGCTGGACTTCCCGCTCTTGACCAGTTGCAGCGCGCCCGGTGAGCCGTTCGGATCCGTGAGGATCGCCCACACGGTCAGGTCGGCCGGGTGGACCACGACGACGACCTCGTCGGCCTTGATCACCTTCGCATCCGGCGGGTTCGTCACCTGGACCTGCTGCCAGCCCGTTTCGGAGGTCAGGTCGCGCTGCAGATGGGTCAGCACCCCGTCCCGGTCGACGATCAGGGCTTCTTCCTTGCCGCCCAGGAAGGGGTTGGCGAACAGAGCGGCTTTCCCGGCGAACAAGCCGACCACGTCGGCTATGGACACGGCGTCCGCAGCCACCACGTCCTCCATCAGCAGGCTGGAGACACGAATCGAGCCGGGGCCGGACTGAGCCGTGACGGCCGGGTCGTCGAGCAGGCCGGCACCGTGCGTACCGGGCTGGGGGTCGGGTTCGCTCCGCTTGTCCATGAGGTGCAGACCTACTCTCGACTCTGGTCTCTCTGGCACGGTGTGACGGGTCGCCGGATCGAGCCGGTCGGGGCCGGTCGGCGGGTGGTTGCAGTAGGTGGGTGGTCGCAGAGGGCGGGTGGTCGCAGTAGGCGGCAGGGAGTCACCGGCGGGCAGGCACCACCTGGGGGTACGCGTATCCCCCGATGTCCACAGATCTGACGGTAGCCGCATCGCTACCCTTCGCGCTGGGGAATCCGCCAGTTCGTACCCGCCGGCAGCCGGGCGGCGGCACACCAAGAAGGTCGAGGACTGGCGCCGGGAACCACTCGTCACAGTGCTCGCCGGAAGGCGGGCGCGTCACCAGGCCGTCAGGCCGGGACCCGGAGCGCCTTCTCCTCGGCATCCGCCAGCCAGAAGTACAGCGGTGGCATCACCAACTCGATGACCGTCAAGACCACTTGGAACCACTGTGGCCACCCACACACAGCAAGCGAGAGCAGCCGCCCGACCGCACCCAGCAGGAACACTCCGGCCAGCCACCGAACCGCGGTCGCCGGGATCGGCGACTGCCGGGCCACCCAGAGCCAGGCCAGCCCGTACCCCGCGAAGATCGCACCGAAGAACCGCTGCTGACTGTCGACCGTCGTACCGGCCGAGCCCGCACCCGGGACCGAGTCGTTCCCAAGTGCCATGTGGAACAGCCCGATCGCCACGCACGCGATCCCCATCGCCAGTACGAGCCACCTGAGAACCCTGGCCACGCCCCTACCCCCACCGCTACTAGTAGACACACGTCTACTAGACGCCGCTAGTAGACGTGTGTCAAGTAACCTTCACCCGTGCCTCCCCGCCAAAGACTCAGCCCCGCCGAGCGCCGCGCCCAGCTCCTCGCCGTCGGCGCGCAGCTGTTCGCCGCCCACCCGTACGACGACGTGTTGATGGAGGATGTCGCCGAGCGCGCCGGCGTCTCCCGCGCGCTGCTGTACCGCCACTTCCCCGGCAAGCACGAGCTCTTCGCGGCGGTCTACCAACAGGCGGCCGACCGGCTGTTGGAACAGGTCCCGCTCGACCCGGCCGGTGACCTGCTGGAACAACTCACCGCCGGTCTCGACGTGCACCTCGACTACTTCATCGCCAACCGCAACGCCGTCCTCGCGGCGAACCGCGTGCTCGCCGGCGACCCGGTGATCCAGACCGTCATCGCCGACGAGCTCGACGTCCTGCGGACCAGGCTCCTCGACATCCTCCCGCTCGCCGACGACGGCATCCGGGCAGCCGTGTCGGCCGTCCTGAAGAGCTGGCTGGTGTTCGTCCAGGTGCTCTGCGTCGACTGGCTCACGACGCAGACCTGCACCCGCGGCGAACTGCGCGACACCTGCGTCGGCGCCCTGCTGGGAGCCCTCCGCCCGCTCCTCGCGACGGACCCGGCACCCGGCTGGCCGCGATGAATCCTGAATCCTTGACAGCACCCCGCGACGGACGGCATCACGCACCTTGGACGGGGCGGAAGCGATTCGGACCTGCCTTGACGCAGGTTCAGAACCGGGCCATGCCGGGGCGGGGTCAGCGCGGGATGTCGATGCGGAAGCGCAGTCGGCAGATCACCGCGCCCGTGTAGCGGCGGATGGCCCGGTCCAGGATCGCGCCGCGCTGGTTCTGCAGCAGGCGCTGCCATGGCCGGGGCAGGTGCATCTCGGGGATCAGCACCACCAGACGGTCGTGCTCCGGCGCCGCCTCCAGGGCGCGCAGGTATTCGACGATGGGCCGGGTCAGCGATCTGGTCCGGCTGGTGAGGACGGTCAGCGGGACGTGCGGGTTCCAGGTGTTCCAGGCCTCCCGGATCCGCTCCTCGCTCGGGGCGTCGTGGTCCTCGGGGTCGGCGACGGTGACGGCCCGTACCTCCTCACTCAGCGAGAGGGCCGCACCGATCGCCTCCTGGGTGAGCAGGTTGACCGCGCCGACCGGGACGATGACCAGTGAGCGCCGCTCCTGCGGCGGCGCGGGCACCTCGCCGATGTGCAGGGCGCGGCCGATCCGCAGGTAGGTGCGGTGGATCGACTCGAACAGGGTGACCAGTACGGCGATCGCGAGGAAGACCAGCCAGCCGCCCTTGCCGAACTTCGCGATCAGCTCGATCACGGTGGCCACCGCCGTCAGCACCGCGCCGGATCCGTTCAGCAGGGCGCGCGCCCGCCAGCCGGGTCCGCGTTCGATCCGCCAGTGCCGGACCATGCCGACCTGGGAGATGGTGAAGCCGATGAAGACGCCGATCGCGAAGACCGGTACCAGGGCCTGGGTGTCGCCCCGCGCCCCGACCAGCAGCACCAGTGCGGCCCCGGCCAGCACCAGGACGCCGTGCCGGTAGACCTGACGGTCCGCGCGCAGCGCGAACACGTGCGGCACGTGGTGGTCGCGGGCCAGCAACGAGGTCAGCACCGGCATGCCGCCGAAGGAGGTGTTGGCCGCCAGGGCGAGCAGTGCCACGGTGGTGAACTGGACGATGTAGAAGCCCGCGTTGTGGCCGAGCGCGGCTTCGGTGAGCTGGGCCAGCACGGTCTTGGTGGGGTTGGGGGCGACGTGGAAGCGGCCGATCAGGACCGACAGCCCGATCAGCATCGAGCCGAGCAGGGCGCCCAGGGCGACCTCGGTGCGCTGGGCGCGCCGCACCCGCGGCTTGCGGAAGGTCGGTACCGCGTTGGCAATGGCCTCCACGCCGGTCAGGGCCGAGCAGCCGGAGGCGAACGCCTTGAGCAGCAGCAGGAGCCCGACGCTCTCGGTGGCGGCCGCCGCATGCGTCGGCTCGGTGACGGGATGGGCGCGCAGCAGGCCGACGAGGATGACGGTGAAGATCGCCACGATGAAGACGACCGTAGGAAGGATCAGCACCTTGGCGGACTCCGCCACGCCGTACAGGTTGACCCCGGTGATCAGCGCGAGCACCAGCACGCACAGCCAGACCCGGTCGGCGTAGAGCGAGGGGAAGGCGGAGGTGAGCGCGGCGATGCCGGCGGAGACCGAGACGGCCACGTTCAGCACGTAGTCGATGATCAGCGAGGCTGCGGCGACCAGGCTCACCCGCCGCCCGAGGTGGCGTCCGGCCACCGCGTAGGCGCCGCCACCGTTCGGGAAGGCCGCGATGACCTGCCGGTAGGAGAAGGTGAGTGCTGCCAGCAGGACCACGATGGCCAGCGTGACCGGCAGGGTGAACTCCAGGCCCCTGCTGCCCGCCACGGCGAGCACCACCACGATCGCCTCCGGCCCGTAGGCGACCGAGGCGAGCGCGTCCAGCGACAGCGCGGCCAAGCCCTGAGGAACCGTCAACCGGTCCCGCTCGTGCTCCGTGAGGACTCCGCCAGGGCGATCGTCCGCCGGCTCCGGGCTCTCGGCCACCCTGCTCCCCAGGTCTCGTCAGTGCGTTCACGGCGACCCTAACCGTCGGAACACGCGCGCCCCGGAAGCCACCAGCGCACGTTCGAACCTGCGAGGTACCGCCGGCTCGGGCCGCCTCGACGGGCGTGGTCATCCGGCGTTGGGACTCGCACCTTGACGGCCGGTCAGGGCGGTAGCATTCGGAATTCAAGGTTTGGAGCCTCGATGCCCCCGATGCACGGTCATCCACCCGCCCTCGCGGACCTGCGCGGCGCATGGCTGCGAACCCTGGTCCGCGAGGCGGACGGCTCGACGGACAGCACCACCAGCACGACCTGGTTGCAGGGCCTGGCGCTGTTCACGGATCTGCGCCAACCGCCGGGTCTCGCCGAGGCGGTTGGCGGCCGCTGTCTGGCCGAGCTGGACCGCCCGCAGCTCCTGGCGCTCAGCACGCAGAAGGCGTTCGCCGGCGTCCTGGAACAGGACGGTGACGTGTTCAGCTGGGTCCGTCTGCTCGACCTGCACCCACCGGCGCCGCTACCCGACGCGGGCACCCTCCACTTCGAGAACGGCGTGCTGATCGAGCACGGCCTGCACGAGGACTACCTGGAACACTGGGAACCCGCCGACCGGCCTGCGGGCGACTCGGCAGGCGCAGTCCTCGAGGACCCGGCAGCGGGCTGCA
Organism: Kitasatospora sp. NEAU-69; assembly: GCF_057158765.1. Taxonomy (NCBI): domain Bacteria; kingdom Bacillati; phylum Actinomycetota; class Actinomycetes; order Kitasatosporales; family Streptomycetaceae; genus Kitasatospora; species Kitasatospora sp. NEAU-69. The sequence goes on along the minus strand of NZ_JBWXUE010000010.1, from coordinate 188,491 downwards.
CGGGTCAGCTCGTCAGGGTGGGCTCCTGGTTCGGCTATGCCCGGGACCGGGCAGCCCCGCTCCGCGCACCGGGATTGCCTTCGACACCGCTCGCCGAGCAGGTACTCGGCTGCGCCGGCCGAGTCGAGGCCGCCGCGCTACTGGACTTCGAGCTGTCGGTCGGCAGGATCCGCGGCGGCCGCTGGGAGATCGTCGGCTCCACCCTGCCGCACCGCGTCGGCGCCGACCTGCGGCCCGAATCGACCCGCTCCGCAGACGCGCTCAGCATCCTGGACGCGGACCCGCACGGCAGGGCCCACTCGCGCCTGTGGCGGCTCGCGCGGGTCGAGGGACCGCCGCGGCTACTGGTCGCGGAGCGCTCCCTGAACTGAGCTGCCGCCCACCCACGGCACTTGGTGCGGAAAGAAGTTGGGCCGCTCCCTGGTCGCCTCGTAGCGACGCTGCCAGACCGGGGTCGTCGAGCCGCTGGTGGCCGGCACGATGGCGGACCAGTCCGCGGGGCAGCCGCGCCCGTGCTTGAGCTCGCGCTCCTCGTGCCGTACGAACTGCCTGGTGGCGAAGTGGTGGTCGATGATGGACACCCCCGCCTGGTCGTAGGAGTGCAGCACAGCCGCGGTGAGCTCCAGCAGTGCGCGGTCACGCCACAGCGTGCGGTCGCGGCTGGTGTCCAGACCCATGCCGCGGGCGACCTCGGGGAGCTTGTCGTAGCGGTTGGTGTCGGACAGGTTCCGGGCACCGATCTCGGTGCAGGTGTACCAGGCGCTGAAAGGGGCCAGCGTGTAGCGCAGGCCACCCAGTTCCAGAATCTGGTTGGAAATCGTCGGGAACGCGTGCCAGCGCAGGCCGAGGTCCGCGAACCACGGGTACTCGGGGTGACTGATCGGCACCTCGGGCACCGCGTCCGGCGGCAGCGCGAACCACCTCGGCTCGCGCCCTGGCCACTGGACGACCAGCGGCAGCACGTCGTACTCGGTGCCCTGCCCGCGCCATCCCATCCGCAGCACAGCCTCGGTGAACTCGACTGTCTCGGGGTCGCCCAGCACCGACCCGTCGTGCCGCCGGTAGCCGGCGTAACGGATGAGCTGGCCGTTCCACACCCTGGGCCCTGGCATGCCGGGCTCGGCCGGGGCGAGCGCGGTCAGCAGCAGGCGGACCTTCCCGCCGTTCCAGGCCGTTCGGAGGTGCTCGACGAGCGCCTCGAACAGCGCACTCTCATCGCCGCTGCCGACACCGACCTCGCGGCGGTCCCGGACCTCCAGCCCCTTCCAGTAGAACTTGCCGATGCACTGCGGGTTGTTGCGCCAGGCGATCCGGGTACCCACCAGCAGCTCCTGCTCGCTCTGCCGGTAAGTGCCGGTGGCCGCGAGCTCCGCCGCGATCTCCCCGGCCCGGCACTCCGCGGCCTCGGTCGACAGCAGTCCCTCTGCGGCGAGCTGTCGCACCAGGTCTGCGGCCTCGGCGGCCACCGGACCGACGGGCTGAACGGATGGCATGGACGGTGCTGCGCACGGGTGCGAGGTCTTCACGATGAGCCCCTTGTCAACGGCGAGAGGTGGGAACCCAGTTCACACATACGAAACATCTGACCGCGGTCGGAACACTACGCGAGAGGCGCTGCGAACCCCGTTCCCCTGACGCCGATTTGACGGAACCCATGCGTTCATGACCGGTGCCGGGCCCGCCGTGATCGGGGCGATCGCCGGGTCCGCGATCCCCCTCACGCTGGCCCTGCAGCGCGCGTGGCAGTTCGGCGTGCCGGCCGCGGCGGCCGTCTGGTTGCCGGCGGCCCACCGCGGCGTGGTCAGCGCTCTGCTTGGCGCGGGAGTGCTCGGCGCCGCCGTCGCGGTGGCCGGCTGGCCGGTGACCTGACCGGGCGGTGGCCCGGTGGGGCGGGGGTCAGCCGCAGGCGCATCCGGCGGCGACCGGGGCGGGCTCGGACTCCTGGGAGCTGGTGCTGCAACAGGCGTCGCCGGTGGGGGTGGCGCTCCTGCCGAGCTGGTCGGCGTCGGCCTTGACGACGTAGACCTCCCAGGGCTCCTTGCCCGGTCCGTGGACCCAGACCTTGTCCTGGAGCGCATAGCAGCAGGAAGAGTCGTTCTCCTCGAACGTGGCCAGGCCCGCTTCCTTCAGTCGATCGGTGGCGGCGGTGACCTGGTCAGTGCTGGCGACCTCGACGCCGAGGTGGTCCAGGCGGGTGTCCTCGCCGGCGGGGCCCTCGATGAGGACGAGCTTGAGCGGGGGCTCGGCGATGGCGAAGTTCGCGTAGCCGGGGCGGCGTTTGGCGGGCTCGGCGCCGAAGAGCTTGGAGTAGAAGGCGATCGAGCCTTCGAGGTCGGCAACGCGAAGGGCGAGCTGAACACGGGACATGGCGGACTCCCCGATCCGAGACTGTATCGACGACTGTCGATATGGCCGAGGTTGCCACCCGAATAGATGACTGTCAACATAGACACATGTCGAATCCGGAACTTCAGGTGATCGACCAGACGGCCTGCTGTTCGCCGATGGTCCGCGAGCCGCTGGGTGAGGAAGCCGCCGTTGACCTGGCCAGGATGTTCAAGGCCCTGTCCGATCCGGTGCGGCTGCGGCTGCTCTCGCTGATCGCCTCCCACGAGGGCGGCGAGGCGTGCGTCTGCGACCTGACCGGGCCGTTCGACGTGTCCCAGCCGACGATCTCCCACCACCTCAAGGTGCTGCGCGAGGCCGGCCTGGTCGGCTCCGAACGGCGCGGGACCTGGGTTTACTACTGGGTGCTGCCCGCCGCCCTGACGAAGCTCTCCTCCCTCCTGCAGACCCCTGCACCGGCCGCCGGAGGCTCCAGATGACCGACCTCGCCCCACTGGGCCGCCGGACGGCCGTCGAGTTCGTCGGGACGGCCGGGCTCGTCGCGATCGTGGTCGGCTCCGGCATCCAGGCCACCGAGCTCAGCCATGACGTCGGCGTGCAGCTGCTGGCCAACTCGCTCGCCACCGTCTTCGGCCTCGGCGTGCTGATCGCCCTGCTCGGGCCGATTTCCGGCGCCCACTTCAACCCGACCGTGACGCTGGCGGCCTGGTGGAACGGCCGCCGGACCGGCGAGGGCCCGACACTGCGCGAGGTCGCGGCCTATGTCCCGGCCCAGATCACCGGAGCAATCGGCGGGGCGATCCTGGCGGACGCGATGTTCGCCGAGCCGCTGGTGCGCTGGTCCGTCCACGATCGCTCGGCCCCTCACCTGTGGCTGGGCGAGGTGGTGGCGACCGCCGGCCTGATCCTGCTGATCTTCGGTCTGACCCGGACCGGCCGCGCGCACTTCGCGCCCGTCGCCGTCGCGTCCTACATCGGGGCGGCGTACTGGTTCACGTCCTCCACCAGCTTCGCCAACCCGGCGGTGACGATCGGCCGGGCCTTCACCGACACCTTTGCCGGGATCGCCCCCGCCTCCGTGGCGGCGTTCATCGCCGCCCAGCTGGTCGGTGCCGCCCTCGGCATGGTTCTGGTCGCGGTGTGCTTCGGACGCCCGTCCGGCCCGTCCCGTCCGTCCCGCGCGGACGAGGACGCCATCCTCCCCCATGGCGACCACCGGCTCGCAGCCCCCGCCTCCCGCTGACCGCCCCGCCTGCCCTGCCCTGCCCTGCCCTGCCCTGCCCCTGATCAAGGAACCCTCGTGAGCACTCCCACCGCCGTCCCGTCCGTGCTGTTCGTCTGCGTTCACAACGCCGGCCGCTCCCAGATGGCCGCCGCCTTCCTCACCCACCTCGGCGGCGACCGGGTGCAGGTCCGCTCGGCCGGCTCCGCCCCCGCCGACGCCGTCAACCCCGCCGTCGTCGAGGCGATGCACGAGGTCGGCATCGACATCGCCGCCGAGACGCCCAAGGTGCTGACCACCGAGGCCGTCCAGGCATCCGACGTGGTGATCACCATGGGCTGCGGCGACGCCTGCCCGTACTTCCCCGGCAAGCGCTATCTCGACTGGCAGCTCGAAGACCCGGCAGGCCAGGGCGTCGAGGCCGTCCGGCCGATCCGCAACGAGATCCAGGCCCGCATCCGCGGCCTGCTCGCCGAGCTCGGCATCGAGGAGGTCCGGGCGTGACCATCGGGGCCGCCGTGCAGATCGTCGCCATGCTGCCCGAGCACGCCGACGAGGTCCTGGCGATCTACCAGCTCGGCATCGACGACGGCAACGCGACGTTCGAGACCACCGCCCCGTCCTGGGAGGCGTTCGACACCTCCAAGCTCCCCGAGCACCGGCACGTCGCCATCGACCGGACCGGGCAGGCGCTGGGCTGGACCGCGGCCGCCGCCGTCTCGGACCGGTGCGCGTATGCCGGCGTCGTCGAGCACTCCGTCTACGTCCACCCCGACGCGCGCGGCCGCGGAGTCGGCGCCGCCCTCCTGGACGCACTGATCGCCTCCACCGAGGCCGCCGGCATCTGGACGGTCCAGTCCGGGATCTTCCCCGAGAACAGCGCGAGCCTGGCCCTGCACGAGCGCGCCGGGTTCCGGCGGATCGGAACCCGCGAGCGGATCGGGAAGCACCACGGCATCTGGCGCGACGTCGTCCTCCTCGAACGCCGCAGCCCGAAGGTGCTCTGACACCGCGTCCACGCACTACTGGACAGGCCCGGCCTCCGTCCTCCCCTACTCTGCGGCCTCGGCGGACCATTCGATGAGCGGCGGCCGAACGGCGGCACAGAGTGGATGTCCCTTGGCGTCGGTGAGGCGCAGGCGTCCGACGAGCCGTCCAAGGCGCGTCGCGGCGACGGCAGTGGCCGGATCGACGGCATCGAGCATGAGCTTCGCGCGTCGGAACAGCGTGAAGGTGCCGGCGTCGTCCACCGTGCCCCACGAGAGATAGATGAACCGGCCGCCAGGACGACCCTGGACATAGGGACCCTTGAGATCGACACCCGCCAGGGTCGGGGTGGCGGTGCAGTCCAGCGTCCAGGTCGCGGAGGCGGCGTCGCCCGGCTGCGGATCGAGCAGTTCCTCGCGCCGGTCCCGGCGTTGGACCGCGACATGGATGTTCGTGTAACCGGGGAAGTCCGGGCCGCCACCACAGGTGCGGCCCGGCAGGTCAAAGGCATCGATCCGGATCTGCACGGGCCTATCCTCCTCGACAGAGCGTCTGTTGCCACGCGGATCGCGGCCACGGGGGAACGGCGACGTGTGGAAGCTCGGGACGTGGCGGTCAGCACGCCCCCTGCCGACGCCGCCACACCAACCACAACACTGCGCTCGCGGCCAGTACAGCGGCAGCGGTGACACCCATGGACTGCCAAGCAGCCGGACCGGACGACGCGGTCCGCCGCTCCGGGTCAGCGTTGGTGTCCCACCCAGCGAACGCCCGCCGCAGGTCGCCGACCGAGGGCGCTCCTTCGCTGCAGCTCACACTGGACCTTCCACTGCACCGGACGGTCAAGGGCTACCGTGAAGGCATACGCACCAGAGCCCTCGCCGCCGCCACCGGCTGCCCCAACACCCGTGCGCCCGCGGGGATCCCGCGCCGACGGGACCTTCAACTCGAACACGACGACCGCCAACCCTCAAGGCTCGACATACTCGCCAGCGTGTGATCGAGCAGTACCTGGACTGCGGCTCAGGGGGTTTGGTGACTGCGGAGACCACCCACCACGCGGTGCAGCGGATCAGGCGGGATTCGCGGGTCGTCTACGCGGACAACGACCCGGGCACGGTGGCCCACGGCGAGGCGCTACTGGAGGGGAGCCTGAGGACCTCCGTCGTCTGCGAGGACATCTTCGACCCGTTGAAGCTGCTGGCACACGGTGCAGTGAGGGCGGAGCTGGACTGGACCAAGCCGATCGCGCTGCTACACCTGGGTACGCTGTCGCACTACACCGACGAGACCGTGCGCTCGCGCGAGGAGGTCATGCAGGCCTACGATGTCGCCTGCGAGCGGACAGGGGCCCGGAGGCCGCCGGCGAAACGCGAAGTTCTCTACGCTGAGGGGTTGTCAGATCGAGACCGGCGGCAGGGGCAGCCGGATGACGATGGACTTGCCGCCTGTCACCTCGTCGGGCACCACGCAAACCCGCCAGAACTTGATCTTGGCCTGCTGAGTGCCCGACGCTGTCGGGGATCTTGGCGATGACGGTCGGCCATGCCCTCGACATCTCAGTCTCCAAGATCCCCGACCTCGTCACCCGCGATCAGCTCTGCGCCTCCTCGCGGCGTCCAACAGCGGCCGGCCCAGCCGCATCGGGTACGACGAGCAGCTTGCCGGTGGTACGCCGAGCCTCCAGATCACTGTGGGCCTGGGCGGCCTCGGACAATGCATAGCGACCCGTTACGGTGACCTCAAGCGCCTTGGAGCGCACCCACTCGAACACATCGGCGGCCCGTCGGAGCAGTTCGGACCGATCCGCGATGAAGTCCCCGAGGCTGGGCCGGATCAGGGTCAGCGAACCGCCGTGCGCGAGCCGAATCGGATCAAACGGCGGCACGGCACCACTTGCCGCGCCGAAGAGCACGAGATGGCCGCGGGTTCGCAGGCTGGCGAGGCTCGCATCGAAGGTGTGCGCGCCGACGCCGTCGAAGACAACCGGCAGTCCCTGACCGCCGTTGAGCCGCCTCACCTCGACTGCGAGATCGTCGACTGCGGAGGAGAGGATCACCTCAGCGGCCCCCGCACGCTTCGCCAGCTCGGCCTTCGCCGTGGTCGACGTCGTGCCGATCACCCTGCCGCCGAGATGGGTGATGAGCTGGGTCAGAAGCAGCCCCATGCCACCAGCAGCCGCATGCACGAGCACCGTGTCGCCCCCCTGAACCGGGTAGGCGTCCTTGACGAGATAGTGCGCGGTCATGCCTTGGAGGAGCACGGCGGCGGCTGTCTCGAAGCCGATATCGTCGGGCAGCGGCACCAGCCGGGAGGAGTCCACGACGGCCCGCTCGGCATATGTGCCGGGAATCTCCACCCAACCGACCCGGTCCCCGACTGCGACGTCAGCGACGCCGGGTCCAACCTCGACGACCGTGCCGGCGCCCTCAGCGCCCGGGGTGAAGGGCAGCGGGAGGGTGTACCGGCCTTCGCGGTGGTAGACGTCGAGGAAGTTGACCCCGGATGCGGCGACCTCCACGACCGCTTGGCCCGGGCCCGGCGTCGGTTGATCGATATCGACCAGTCGCAGCACCTCGGGACCACCCACTTCGGACATCTGAATCGCTCGCATGACCCCTCCTGAAACGGCAAACCTCCCTCACCAACTCCACTCGTGGCGATCCTATTTCCGCTCGCGGTGAGGTGTCGTAGCCGTCACGTTCAGGTCAGGGTCTACGCTGTGACCTGCGGCCACCGCATGATCTTCTGTCTTCACACACCGATGATCAGCGGTGGCCACAGCCATCTCCCCCACCGGCCCCACACCAGCAGGAGGACATATGGAACGTGGCGAAGTCTGGTGGGTAGATTTCGACGAGCGGCGGCCGGTCGTACTGCTGTCGGGAGAAGAGGCGTCCGGGTTCCGGGCGATGCAGGTCGTCGCTCCCGCCGGCACCGAGATCAGCGGCGTGGGCATCGAGGTGGCGGTAGGCGCCGCCGAAGGACTGCCCCTCGAAGGCGTCCTGAGAGTCGCACTCCCACGTCCAGGCCTCATCCCTTGCACGTGGCTGGTCACCCTGACCGAGGAAGACCTGATCGAGCGGGCGGGAGTCCTGTCGTCCACGAAGCTCGGCGAGCTCAAGGATGCCCTACGTCTCGGAGGACTCGAGTAGGCGGAGAAGGACCGGACACCGCCGATGACGCGGTCGATCTCGTCCAGCTGATCAACGGTGGCCACACCCGTCTCCGCGGCGCCCCTCACCAGCAAGATCACGATCTACGGCTGGAGTACTCGCGGAGCTGTATCCGTATGCGCATCCGGAGCTGGACTTCGAGTCGCCGTTCGAGCTGGTGGTGGCCACCGTCCTGTCGGCGCAGACGACGGACCTTCGGGTCAACCAGACGACGCCGGCGTTGTTCGCGAAGTACCCGACGGCTGAGGACATGGCGACATCCGTGCCGGGGGAGCTGGATGGGAGACGGCTGATCCCGGTTGTGGGTATGGCCGGCCCACGCGCAGCGACCAGGGCCCGCAGGTTCGCGTGTGTGCTGGAGCTGGGGGTCTCGGTCAGACCTGCTCGAAGTGGAACGCCTTGATGAAGCAGTCGCGGGGCTGGGCGATGGCGAAGCGGACGCACTCGACGAGTGACTGCGCGGTGAGGGTGGACTCGGCGTCGCGGGGTGAGGTTTCACCTACGGGAGACCCAGCTGCTTTTGGAATCGATCACTTAGCGTGTGGCCCCATGGACAAGGCTCAGGAGTTCGAGGCGCACCGGCCCCGGATGTTCTCGTTGGCGTATCGGATGCTCGGGTCGGCGTCGGAGGCGGAGGACGCCGTACAGGATGCGTACCTGCGGTGGCACGGGGCCGAGCCGGGCCAGGTCGTAGCGTCGGGGCCGTGGCTGGCCAAGGTGCTCACCAATCTGTGTCTGAATCGGTTGACCTCGGCGCGGGCCCAGCGCGAGGAGTACGTCGGGCCGTGGCTGCCGGAGCCGGTGCGGACCGACGGCGGGGCTCTTGGGCCCATGGAGACGGCGGAGCAGCGGGACGCGGTGTCGCTGGCGGTGCTGGTGATGATGGAGCGGTTGACGCCGCCGGAGCGGGCGGCTGTGGTGCTTCGCGACGCCTTCGACTACAGCCATCGGGACATCGCGGGTGTGCTCGACTGCTCGGAGGCGAACGCGCGGCAGCTGTACCGCAGGGCCAAGCAGCATCTGGCGGACGACCGGCCGAGGTTCGTCTCCTCGACGGAGTTGAGCGGCGAACTGCTGGCCCGGTTCCTGGAGGCGGCGGCGGTGGGGGCGATGCCGCAGCTGGAGGCGCTGCTCGCCGAGCAGGTGGTCGCGTGGTCGGACGGCGGTGGCAAGGTGGGTGCGGCGCGGCGGCCGGTCGTCGGCCGGGAGATGGTGGCCCGGTTCCTGGTGGGTCTGTTCGCGCGGTGGGCGAGCGGGGTGCGGATCGAGATCGTCGAGGCGAACGGCGGTCCGGTGGTGCTCGGCTGGGAGGAGGGCGAGCTGACCTCGTTCGGTGCGCTGGAGGTCGGCGAGGCTGGGATCACCGGCATCCGGCTCGTCCGGAACCCGGACAAACTGGCCTTTCTGGCGAATCAGCTGCCGGAGCTGTCACGGAACCCGTGAGTCGTCGGTTCTTCATCAGTGACGGCAACACGAGAAGGGCTGTGGCTGATGAAGAACGACGCGATCATGGTGACCGGTGCGACAGGTGTGCTCGGCCGCGAGGTGCTGGACCGGGTGCGCCGCACCGGGCAGCCGGTGCGGGCCCTCACCCGCAAGTCCGTGCTGCCGGACGACCCGGGGGTGGCCTGGTTCACCGGTGACCTGGCAACCGGCGCCGGGCTGGACGAGGCGTTCGCCGAGGTCCGCACGATCATCCACTGCGCGACCGACATCCGGCACTTCAAGAACGACATCCCGGCCTTCAACCATCTGCTGGAGGCGGCGAGGCACGCCGGGGTCGAGCACATCGTCAACATCTCGATCGTCGGCATCGACCAGATCCCGTACCCCTACTACCGGATCAAGCTGGAGGGCGAGCGGCTGCTGGCGACCTCGGGGATCGGCTGGACCAACCTGCGCGCCACCCAGTTTCCCGAGCTGCTGAACATGGCCTTCCGGGTCCTGTCCAATCTGCCGGTGGTCATCGTGCCGACCGGCACCGACTGCCAGCCTGTGCATCAGGGCGAAGTGGCGGACCGGCTGGTCGAGTTGGCCCTGGGCGAGGCGGGCAAGGGGGCCCCGCCGGCCGGAGGCTGGGGAAGGGTGCCGGACCTTGCCGGGCCCACGGTGTACACGGCCGACCGGCTGGCCAAGGACTGGCTGCGGGCGGCGGGCAAGCGCCGTCCCGTCCTCCAGGTCTTCATCCCGGGAAAGATCGGAGCAGGCTTCCGTTCCGGTGCCCTGACCGCACCCGACCGGGCGGTGGGCAAGCGGACCTGGGAGGAATACCTGTCCGAGAAGGTTGCCCGCTGACCTCAACGCGAGTGTTCTCGGCAGTGCCTCTCCGAGCCGCAGGAGCGGTGGCTCGCCAGGGGCTTGCACCCGGCGACGAGGGCCTGTCCGGCTGGACAGGCCCTGGCTGGCCGGCGGCCGACACGAAGAGGATCACGGCGAGATGACTGACAGCCTCTCGTCCGCATCGCCAACCATCGTGCGGCTCATGGAATATACGAAGACCGAGCAGATCGAAATCCTCGGCGACGGTGCTGATCCCTTCGGTGTCGCAGACGCCGGCTTGACGTGGCTGCCAAAGGAAGATCATTTCGACATCAGGCACAAGGGACGCATGGTGGTCGTCGGTATCGTCGCAGGCCTGCCACCGGCCGACTTCGGCGCGCTCATGATGGCGGAGTTCCAGAAGTCACTGTCGTTCGCGACCTTCAGCGCCGATACCGTGCCCGAGCCCCAGCGGCATGCTGTGCGGACCGCGCAGTTCGACGCCGCAGCTCGTGGCGAACTACCGACGGTGGTACACGAGTTGCTCCCGCTGGAGCTGGCTGCGCTCGCCCACGGAAAGATGGACGCCGGCGAGGTGTTCGGCAGGATCGTGCTGGTTCCCTAGCCGACCGCTCCTTGCCGCGACATCGAGCCGGTGATGCGGCAGTTGGTGTTTCGCAGACCCGTCAGGCGTCCGGGCTGCCGAGATCGCTCGCTGTCGGCACGGATCGGTCCGTGCCGACAGCGAGCGGTCAACGCCGGTGCAGGAGAAGGCGTGTGGCGAGGCCGCCGCCGACGCCGGCCAGGACGGCCAGCGGCAGCCACCAGACGGGCCAGGGCAGCAGCCCGAGCGCGGCGTCGAGTGACCAGTCGCCAGGCCCCGTGGCGGACAGCACGGCGCCGATCGCGACCAGCACGAGCGGGTACTCGTAGCCGTCGTTCTGCACCCACAGACCGTGCGGGCGCTTGACGGTCAGCGCGACCGTCATCACGCCCATCGCGCCGGCGGCCGCCAGCGGCGTGAGAAGCCCGGCCGCGAGCAGCAGACCGGCCCCGATCTGGCTGCCCCCGGCGGTGAGCGCGGTGAACACCCCGCCACGGAAGCCGTCCTGGCGGAACTCCGCAGTGCCGCCGGCCAGCCCACGGCCGCCCAGGTGGAAGCTGACCTTCTGGACGCCGTGTCCCGCGACCAGCAGGCCGGCGACCAGGCGAAGCAGGAGGAGACCTGTGTTCACTGGTGAACTCTCTTTCTCTGGTGCTCGGTTGCCGGGTCAGCCGGCCGCGTGCTCGTTGATCATGGTCTGCGCGTAGACCACGCCCAGGCCGTAGGCACCGGCGTGCTCCTTGACCACCTCCATGACCGGGAGGTACGTCTCGGTGCGGGCCCAGTCGCGCTGCAGCTCCAGCAGCACCTGCACCCAGGTCACCGGGACCGCGCCGGCCGCCGTCATCCGCTGCAGGGCATGTTCGTGGGCCAGCGGGCTGACGCCGCCCGAGGCGTCCGAGACCACGTACACCTCGTAGCCCTGGTCCAGTGCCGACAGGGCCGGCAGCACCAGGCACACCTCGGTCCACAGGCCGGAAAGAATGATCTTGCTGCGCCCGGTGGCCTTGACCGCCTCGACCAGGGCCGCGTCCTCCCAGGCGTTCATCGAGGTCCGGTCGACCACCTCGTGGCCGGGGAAGACCGCCTTCAGCTGCGGCAGGATCGGGCCGGAGAAGGACTCGGCGGCCACCGTGGAGAGCACCACCGGGACGTCGAAGACGCGTGCGGCCTTCGCCAGGCCGACGGTCGCGTTGATGATCGCCGAGCGGTCACCGCTGCCGGTGCCGAAGAACATCTGCGGCTGGTGATCGACGAAGAGCATCATCGAGTTCTCCGGCGTCAGCAGGTCGGAGCTGGGGGCGGCGTGCACGTAGTCGAGGTCGACCATGGCTGTACTCACTTTCGGATGGAGGTATGCCACAGGGACGTCGGCGCGGACGTCGCAGGGCTTGGGAGGCTCGGAACCGAGCGGTGGCAGGGACGCGCAACGACGCTCCGGCACAGCCACGACGCTAACCGGCGGCGCCCGCACGTCTCTTCTCCCAACGCGCCCAGGGCTGTTCCCGCACTGCACTCGACTCCCGCACGCCACCAGCACCGGCGCTGCTCGCGGTGTCACTGCCCGCACAGGTCAGAGCCGGTGCGTGCAGAGGAAAGTCGCAGCTCGACGTCTTCCTAGATTGACTCGTGCCAGAGCTCAACCGGCCGTTCCGCTCACGCTGTTCGGCCTGAACGACAAGGACACTCCCATGCCTTTCATCACGGTCGCTGAAGAGAACTCCCACCCCGTCAACCTGTACTTCGAGGACCACGGCACCGGTCGGCCCGTGGTGCTCATCCACGGCTGGCCGCTGAACGGTGCGTCCTGGGAGAAGCAGGTGGCCGCGCTGCTCGCCGCCGGCAACCGGGTGATCACCTACGACCGCCGCGGGTTCGGCGCCTCCGACAAGCCGGCCTTCGGCTACGACTACGACACCCTCGCCACCGACCTCGACGCCCTGCTGACCCACCTCGACCTGTGGGACGTGGTCCTGGTCGGTTTCTCCATGGGCACCGGAGAGGTGACCCGCTACCTCGGCCGCTACGGATCCGAGCGCGTCGACAGGGCCGCGATGCTGGGCGTCGTCCCGCCGTTCCTGCTGAAGACCGACGACAACCCCGGTGGCGTGGACGGCATCGTCTTCGAGGAGATCCAGGGCGCCATCCGCGCCGACCGCCCGGCCTTCCTCGCGGGCTTCCTCGCCGACTTCTACAACGTGGACGTGCTCGGCGGCGAGCGGGTGAGCGACCAGGTGGTGCAGTACAGCTGGAACGTCGGCGTCGCCGCGTCCGCCAAGGCCACCCTGGACTGCGTCCCGGCCTGGCTCACCGACTTCCGTGCCGACCTGCCCGAGATCGACGTCCCCGTGCTGATCATCCACGGCGACGCGGACCGGACCCTGCCGCTGCACTCCACCGCGATCCCGCTCTCCCGGAGCATCGCCGGTGCCCGCCTGGTCGTGCTGGAGAGCGCCCCGCACGGCCTGATCTGGACACACGCCGACGAGGTCAACAAGGAACTCCTCGCCTTCATCGGCGACTGACCCGCCGGCCTTTCGAGAGCGAGAATCCATGTCGAGCATGCCTGTTGCCGGGCTCCGCCCCGGCCACCCCGACCACGCCGCCGACCTGGTGGTGCGCAACGCCAAGGTGTACACCGGCGACCCGCTGCACCCGCGGGCGAGCGCGGTCGCGATCCGCGACGGCCTGATCACCGCTGTCGGGGACGACGCGGACGTCATACCGCAGATCGGCCCCGGGACCCGGGTGGTCGACGCACTCGGACGACGCGCCGTCCCCGGCCTCAACGACGCGCACCTGCACGTCATCCGGGGCGGTCTCAACTACGTGCTGGAGCTGCGCTGGGACGGCGTGCCGACGCTGCGCCAGGCGCTGGCCATGCTCCGGGCCCAGGCCGAGCGCACTCCGCCGGGCCAGTGGGTACGGGTGGTCGGCGGCTGGTCCGCCGACCAGTTCGCCGAGCGCCGGCTGCCCACCCTGGCCGAACTGAACGCCGCCGCACCCGACACCCCGGTCTTCGTCCTGCACCTGTACCAGTCGGCGCTGATGAACCGAGCGGCGCTGCGGGCCGCCGGGTTCGACCGCGGCACCGCCGACCCGGCGGGCGGCCAGATCGTCCGCGGCCACGACGGGCAGCCGACCGGCATGCTGCTCGCCGCCCCCGGCGCCCTGCTGCTCTACGCCACGCTGGCCAAGGCACCGACCTTGGACGAGGCCGAGAAGGCCGCGTCCACCCGGCACTTCCTGCGCGAGCTCAACCGCTTCGGGCTCACCTCGGCGATCGACGCGGCCGGCGGCTTCCAGAGCTTCCCGGAGAACTACGGCACCGTCATGCAACTGGCCCGGCAGGGTGAGTTGACGCTGCGGATCGCCTACCACCTCTTCCCGCAGACCGCCGGACAGGAACTGGACGACCTGGCGCGCTGGGTGGCCACCGTGCGCCCCGGCGACGGGGACGAGTGGCTGCGGCTGAACGGCGCCGGGGAGAATCTCACCTGGGCGGCGGCGGACTTCGAGAACTTCACCGAGCCGCGTCCCGAACTCGGCCCGTACGAAGCCGGGTTCGAGCAGGCCGTGCGGCTGCTGATGGAGCACGGCTGGGGCTTTCGACTGCACGCCAGCTACGACGAGACGATCCGCCGCGACCTGGCAGTGTTCGAGAAGCTGGCCGCCGAGGGCTTCTTCCCGGGTGGGAACCGGTGGCTCTTCGACCACGCCGAGACGGTCTCCCCCGCGAGCCTGGACCGGATCGCCGCACTCGGCGGCGCCGTCTCGGTGCAGAACCGGATGTCCTTCCAGGGCGAGGCGTTCGTGCGCCGCTACGGCGCCGCAGCGGCGGCCGAGGCACCGCCGGTGCGGGCGATGCTGGAGCGCGGACTGACGGTCGGCGCGGGCACCGACGCCACCCGCGTCTCCTCCTACAACCCGTGGGTGGCGCTGCACTGGCTGGTCTCCGGGCGGGCCGTCAGCGGGCGCACGCTCCGCCCGGCGGCCAACCGGCTCAGCCGCGAGGAGGCGCTCGAACTCTACACCCTGGGCGGCGCCCGCCTCACCGGCGAGCAGGACGTCAAGGGCCGCCTGCGGGTTGGGTGTTACGCCGATCTCGCGGTGCTCAGCGCCGACTACCTGACGGTGGACGAGGACGACATCGCGCACATCGAGTCCGTCCTCACCGTGGTCGGTGGCCGCATCGTGCACAGCGCCCAGGAGCACGAGGGCATCGCCCCCGAGCTGCCGGCCGTGGTCCCGCTGTGGAGCCCGGTGGCACGCTTCGGCGGCTACCAGGCCACCCCCGCGCCCAGCCTCACCGGCGTCCGGCAGGCCGAGCTGGTGGTAGAGGCGGCGGCCGCCTCCGACGAGCAGCGCGAGTGGCGGCAGGAGCGCGGGCGGCTGCTTCCCGGCCGGAGCGGGCCGGCTCTCGACGACCCCTGCTTCTTCTGACCCGCCAGGGGATCCGCCGTGGGGCGCGGGGGACCCCTTCCTACTGTGCCCGGCGGCGCCCCCCCCCCCCTACCCCCCCCCCCCCCCCCCCCCCCCCCCCCCCCCCCCCCCCCCGCCGCCACCAGCCGTCCGTCAACATCCCTGAAGGGAAGCTCAGATGACGACCATCCAGTCGGAGAGCACCGTGACCACCGCGCAGATCCGCGACCGCCACCCGCTGGCCCTGGCCCTGTTCGCGCTGACCGCGGTGAGCGGCCTGATCGATGCCGTGAGCTACCTGGGTCTCGGCCACGTGTTCACCGCGAACATGACCGGGAACGTGGTGGTGATCGCGTTCGCCCTGGTGGGCACGCCCGGCTTCTCCGTCGCGGGCTCGCTGACCTCGCTCACGGCCTTCCTCCTCGGCTCGGTGCTGGCCGGCCGCCTGGCATTCAGGCACCACACCGGCCGCCGGGTGCGCTGGCTGCGCACCGCGCTGCTGGCCGAGACGGTGCTGCAACTCGCGGCCACCGCCGTCGCGTTCACCACCGGCGGCGGCCGGGCGCGCGAGGAGGCGCTGATCGCGCTGCTGGCCGTCGCGATGGGCCTGCGCAACGGCACCGTACGCAAGTTGGGGGTGCCGGACCTGACGACGACGGTGCTCACCCTCACCCTGACCGGCCTGGCCGCGGACTCCTCACTGGCCGGCGGCGACAACCCCCGGTTGGGCCGGCGCCTTTACGCCGTCCTGGCGATGCTCGCGGGCGCCGCCCCGGGTGCCGCGCTCGTCATCCGCGGACATCTCGCGTGGGCCTTGCTGGCCAGTACGGTCCTGGTCGCCGCGATCGCGGTCGGCTACCGCGAGCGCGACTGAGCTGTGCCGCCACGCGGGGACCAGGTTGCCCTCACAGCGCGGCGATCGCGTGGGTGACCTCCGGCGCGGCCTCCAGCAGTGCTCTGGCCCGCTCTTCGAACGTCCGGTCGACGCCGGTGTAGCGGTCATGGTGCTGCGCCAGGTGCTCGGACCAGGAGGAGACGACGAAGGTCTCGACGAACCCGCACGGCGAACCGGCCGGTTCCTGGTAGAGACCCCAGCTCGTGGCGCCGGTACGGCGTCTGCTGCGTTCCACCGCGCGCATCGCCTCGGTGAACTCGGCTTCCTCGCCCGGGCGGACCAGGTAGCGGACCGTCACCAGGACCGGTCCGTCGTCGGGTTGCGGCGCCAACGCCACCATGGGCTCGGGCCAGCCGGGCTGTTCGCCGGCGTCAGCGCCGGCAGGCTGGGTCCGCAACGGCCAGCGGACCATCGACCCGGCACCGGCGAGCATCAGCACGGCCGCGCCGATCCAGGCGGCCGACAGCCCGGTCCGGTCGGCGAGCAGCCCCCACAGCAGGGCTCCGGCGGCCTGACCGCCCTGGAAGACCACCAGATAGACGGCCAGCCCGCGGGCCCGCACCCATCCCGGCAGCAGCAGCTGCATCGCGCCGTTGAGCGTGGACAGCGCGCCGATCCACGCGGCGCCGACGCCGATCAGTGCCACGACGGCCACCGGCACCAGCGGCAGCAGCACCATGACGAGGACGCAGAGCGCGAACAGCACGCTCGCCCCGGTCAGCACCGAGGTCGCCGACAACCGTGCGGCGTACCGCGGCAGCAGGCCGGCCCCGGCCACCGCGCCCACCCCGACTGCCGCGAGCAGCAAACCGTAGCCGCCGGATCCGAGCTGCAGCGCCGAGTGGGCCCAGACAGGCAGCAAGGCCCACACCGCCGCCGCGGCGGGGATGAAGAGCACCGCGCGGAGCAGGATCCTGCGGACCCCGGGCGCGTGCCGCACGTATCGCCCGCCCGCCCGCAGCGCCGCCAACGCCCGCTCGCGCTCCGGCTCCCCCGGGCCGCGCTGCGCCGGCCGCCAGCGCACGACGGCGACGGCCACGGCGGTGAAGGAGACGGCGTTGAACGCGAAGGTCCATCCGACACCGACCAGGGACAACACGACGCCGCCCAGCGCCGGGCCGACCGCGCGGGCCAGGTTCATGCTCACGGCGCCGAGCCCGGCAGCCTGCCGCAGCTGCTCCGGCCTCACCAGGGAGGGCTGGATCGCCTGCCAGGCCGGCGACACCAGGGCCGTGCCGCACCCGAGCAGGAAGGTGACGAGCAGCACCTGCGCGGGGCCGGCGTGGTGGGTGAACGCCAGCGCGGCGAGGACAGCGGCCAGCCCGGCCAGCACCCACTGGGCCACGATCAGCAAGCGTCGCCGATCGACCAGGTCGGCCAGCGCACCGGCGGGGAACGCGAGCAGGAACACCGGAAGGCTTGCGGCGACCTGCACCATGGCCACCCACGTGGTGCCGTGGCCGAGCAGCAGCCACTGCACACCGACCGTCTGCATCCAGGTGCCGACGTTGGAGGTGAACTGCGCCACCCACAGGGCGCGGAAGACCCGCTCCCGCAGCGGCGATCGCACGGGCGGCGAGGCTGTGGCAGGTACACGGGCGGGTTGCTGACGAGCCATGGGCAGTCCTCCAGTGCGGATGGGTCCACCGCGAGCACCAGGGGCGGTGTCGCGCGAGGCCCGGAGCCCCGGCGGACGGATCGCCTCACGCTAGGGGTGCGCGGTGGGACGAAATGTTCCCTGCGTGCACGCCGTCCTGCCGATGCACGACCGCGCCCGGGCTATTCACTGTCGACACCAGGCCGTGCACGGTCGGTCAACACGTGCTCGCCGGCCGGTCCTACCGTGCGGTGACGGACTCGACCGTCACCCGGCCCCTGGAAGGAACCCCGCCATGACCATCCGCCGGCGCGACCGTGCTGACGGGGCCGTCCGCCTCCGCCGGCGGCGACAGCGCGATGGTGCAGTTCCCCGGTGGCTACATCGCCGAGATCCACGACGCGGGCCCCCGGTCCTGAACCGACCGTTCCCGCACCGGCTGGGCAGGCCCGGGTATCCGCGCACAGACAGAACCAACCGGGCCCTCCCAGTCGGGAGATGGTGCACAACCAGGCACGACGGCCGGCCGGGCCGGTCCTACAGTCGGCACCGACGGGCCCTCGAACAGCCAGGGCACGCGGATACAGAGCACAGAGGGTGATGACAGGTGCAGTTCGGGATCTTCAGCGTCGGGGACGTGACCGCCGACCCCACCACCGGGCGGACGCCGAGCGAGCACGAGCGGATCAAGGCGATGGTGGCGATCGCGCTCAAGGCCGAGGAGGTGGGTCTGGACGTCTTCGCGACCGGGGAGCACCACAACCCGCCCTTCGTGCCGTCCTCACCGACCACCATGCTCGGCTGGATCGCCGCCCGCACCGAGCGGTTGATCCTCTCGACCTCGACCACGCTGATCACCACCAACGATCCGGTGAAGATCGCCGAGGACTTCGCCATGCTCCAGCACCTGGCCGACGGCCGGGTCGACCTGATGCTCGGCCGGGGCAACACCGGGCCGGTGTATCCGTGGTTCGGCCAGGACATCCGCCAGGGCATCCCGCTCGCCATCGAGAACTACGCGCTGCTGCACGAGCTCTGGCGCGAGGAGACGGTGGACTGGTCGGGCCGCTTCCGGACCCCGCTGCAGTCCTTCACCGCCGCCCCGCGCCCGCTGGACGACACCCCGCCGTTCGTCTGGCACGGCTCGATCCGCTCGCCCGAGATCGCCGAGCAGGCCGCCTTCTACGGGGACGGCTTCTTCGCCAACCACATCTTCTGGCCGAAGGAGCACTTCCAGAAGCTGATCGGCCTCTACCGCGAGCGCTACGCCCACTACGGCCACGGCACCCCCGAGCAGGCGATCGTCGGCCTCGGCGGGCAGGTCTTCATGCGCCGCAACTCCCAGGACGCCGTGCGGGAGTTCAGGCCGTACTTCGACAACGCGCCGGTCTACGGGCACGGACCGTCGCTGGAGGAGTTCACCGAGCAGACCCCGCTCACCGTGGGCAGCCCGCAGGAGGTCATCGAGAAGACGCTGACCTTCCGGGAGACCTTCGGTGACTACCAGCGCCAGCTCTTCCTGATGGATCATGCCGGCCTGCCGCTGAAGACCGTCCTGGAGCAGCTCGACCTGCTCGGCGAAGAGGTCGTCCCGGTGCTGCGCAAGGAGTTCGCCGCCGGCCGGCCCGTCACCGTCCCGGACGGTCCCACCCACGCCGCCCGGGTCGCCGCGGGCGCCGGGACCGTGGCGGCGACCAAGTGAGCGACAGCGCCCTGCGTCTCGTGGTGATCACGGCGGGCCTCTCCGTCCCGTCGTCGACCAGGCTGCTGGCCGATCGGCTCACCGACGCCACCGTCCGTCAACTGCACGACAGCGGAGCGCTGGTGGATCTCCGCGTGATCGAACTGCGCGATCTGGCACGGGAGATCGCCGACAATCTGGTCACCGGCTTCCCGGCGGCACAGCTGCGCGAGGCGATCGAGGCACTCACCGCGGCTGACGGACTGATCGCCGTGACGCCGATCTTCAGCGCCTCGTACAGCGGACTGTTCAAGTCCTTCATCGACGTGGTCGACAAGGACGCGCTCACCGGCTGCCCGGTGCTCATCGCCGCCACCGGCGGGACCGCCCGGCACTCCTTGGCCCTGGAGCACGCCATGCGGCCGCTCTTCGCCGATCTGCGGACCACGGTGGCGCCCACCGCCGTCTTCGCGGCCACCGAGGACTGGGGTTCGACGGGGGACGCGAGCGGCGGCCTCGCCGCCCGGATCGCCCGTGCTGCAGCCGAGTTGGCCGACCTCATGACCGGCCGGCCGGTGCCCGCGCGCGCCGCGGCCGACACGGTCGTCCCGTTCGAGAAGCAACTGGCCGCGCTCGGCATCGGCCGCCGCCCGAACCAGGAGGACCGATGACGACCACCGTGACGGACAATCCCGACCGGTCGCGGCCGAGCGGGGGGCAGCGGACGCGGCACCACCGGTGCCCAGAACGGCGGCACCGGCCAGGAGTGAAGCGGTCACGGTGCGGCGGGAGAGAGGCGGGTTCACGGTGTTCCTCATGGGTTCGTTCGAAGTGGGCCCCTCCGCCGCGCCCACGCCCCGCCGCCGGTTCGGCCACCGGCGGCGGGGCGCAGCGGGCGCCGGGCCGGTCAGGTCGTCGTGGCCCGGACGGCGTTGACGATCAGCTCGGCGACCTTCTTCGGGTGGGCCAGCATCACCAGGTGCGAGGAGCGGACCTCGACCGTGGTCATGTCGGCCCGCTGGTAGCCGTAGCGCTCCACGTCGGGGTTGATGGTGTGGTCGGCGGTGGCCACCAGACCCCAGGAGGGCTTGGTCTTCCAGGCCGCCGCCGGTGCGGCCTCGGAGAAGGCCTGGGCGGCCAGCGGGCGTTGGGACACCGCCAGGACGCGCGCCAGGTCCGGGTCGACGTCGGCGGCGAAGATGGCGGGGAACCTGTCGATCTCCACGGACACGTCGGTGCCGGTCCCGGCCTGGCCGTCGAGGGGGAACGGGGTGTAGACGAGCGCGGCGGCGAGATCGGAGTCCGGGAACCGGCCCTGCAGCTCGCCGAGGCTTTCGCCCTCCTCCAGCGCGTAACCGGCGAGGTAGACCAGCGCCTTCACGTTCTCCTCGACGCCCGCCACCGTGATGACGGCGCCGCCGTAGGAGTGGCCGACCAGGACGACCGGGCCGGGGATCTGCCGCACCACCGAGGCGATGTAGGCGCTGTCACCGATCAGGCTCCGGTTGGGGACCGCGGGGGCCACCACGTCCAGGCCGGCGGCGAGCAGTTCCGGAATCACCTGGGCGTAGCTGGAGGCGTCAGCGAACGCGCCGTGCACCAGCACGACTGTCGGGGCGGTGGTCATGTGGGACTCCTTGAGCAAGTGTGGGCGGGTGTCAGGCGGTGTGCAGGGCGTCGCGCAGCGTCTGCGCGGCCAAGGTGATCGCGGCCTGGGCCGCGTGGGTCCCGCGCAGGGCGTTGAGCATCACGAAGTCGTGGATGACGCCCTGGTAGCGCACCGCGGTCACGGCGACGCCGGCCGCGCGCAGCTTGTTGGCGTACGCCTCGCCCTCGTCGCGCAGCACGTCGGCCTCGCCGGTGATGACCAGGGCGGCGGGCAGGCCGGCGAGCTGCTCGGTGGTGGCGCGCAGCGGCGAGGCGGTGATCTCGGCGCGCTGGGCCGGGTCGGTCGTGTACTGGTCCCAGAACCACTGCATGCCGTCGCGGCGCAGGAAGTAGCCGGTCGCGAACTGGTGGTACGAGTCGGTCTCGAAGGCCGCGTCGGTCACCGGGTAGAAGAGCACCTGCTGGACGAGCACGACATCCCCGCGCTCCTTGGCCATCAGCGTCAGCGCGGCACTCATGTTGCCGCCCACCGAGTCGCCCGCCACCGCCAGCCGCGTACCGTCCAGCCCCTTGCCGGCGCCCTCCCGCACGATCCACTGGGCGACGGCGTAGTTCTGCTCGATGGCCACCGGGTAGCGAGCCTCGGGCGACAGGGCGTACTCGGGGAAGACCACCGCCGCGCCCGCGCCGACCGCCAGCTCGCGCACCAGCCGGTCGTGGGTGTGCGCGTTGCCGAACACCCAGCCCGCACCGTGGATGTAGAGGACCACCGGCAGGGGTCCGGTGGACCCGGCCGGGCGCACGATCCGGGCCCGGACGCTGCCGGTCGGGCCGCCCTCGACCGTGACCCACTCCTCGTCCACCGCGAGCAGCTCCACCTCGCCCGACTGCACCTCGTCGACGGCCTTGCGGCCCTCCGCGGCGGGCAGGTCGAACAGGTACGGGGGCTCGGCCGTGGCCTGCGCGAACGCGGCGGCCGCCGTCTCCAGTACGGGCTGGACCGGCTGGAAGTCGTGCGTCATGTCGTCTCCTCAGAGGTGCGCGTGGTTTCGCCCCGGCGGGGCCGGCCGATGTCCCCAGGCCGGCCCCGGCGTCCCGGGGCACGAGCGTCACCGTAGGACCGCTCGCCGGGGACGCGTTGCCCGACGGCGCCCCTCCTCTGCTCTCTGCGCGCACTCACCGCGCCGCTCGCGGGCGGGAACGCGAACCGCGCCGCGCCGCGCCGCGCCGGTCGACGGCCCGCGCGGTGATGTCGAACTTCTTCCACGCAGCAGGACCGGTCATCTGACAGAAGCGCGATCAGCCGGGCCGAGCCCAAGCTGGTGCCAGGCCGGCAAGGTGAATCCAGGCCGGCCCACGACCGGCCGTACCCCCGCCCCCGAGGCGGGCACGGCAGCACCTCCGAGAACAGACCTCGCCTCAGGCGAAGGGAACCCTTGTGCCGACCACACTGTCCACCGAACCGCTGTCCCCCTCCGAACGAGCCGAGTTGTGGCACGAGGCCGTCTCCCAGGCCTTCATACCGCTTCAGGTCAGCCTCCTGGAGGAGCACCCCTCCGCCGGAGCCATCAGCAGTGATCAGCTGGGAGCCGTGCAGATCTCCCGGGTGGAGGCCGGACCGCAAGTGGTCACCCGCACCAGGCGCGCGATCGCGGCCGACGGCGAGGGCTGGATCACGCTCGCGATGCAGCACCGGGGTTGCGCACGGCTCACCCAGGACGGGCGGGACGTCGTCTTCGGCCCGGGCGAGTTCGCGATCTCCGACTCGAGTCGCCCCTTCGCCAAGGAACTGCCCACCGAGTTCGGCTTCACGGCGTTCCACCTGCCGCGAAACGCCCTGCCCGTGCGCGACGAGGATCTCAGGGCGGCCACTGCCACCGTGTTCGACCCCGACTCCGGATCGGTCGGACTCGTCAGCACCTACCTGCGGAAGCTGGCCTCGGGAGCCGCGGAGTTCGACCCCGGCACGGGGAGGAGGCTCGCCGACACGGCCATCGATCTGCTCGCCCTGGTCATCCAGGAGCACAGCGGCACCCTGAACCCGGCGGCGCCGGAAACGGCATCGGCCATGCTCGCGCGGATCAAGGACTACGCGATGTGCCACCTCGGCGACTCGTCGCTCTCCCCCGAGCAGCTCGCCACCGCGCACCACGTCTCCGTCCGCTACCTCCACAAGCTCTTCCAGGGTGAGGAGACCACGGTGGCCCGCTGGATCCAGCGCCGCCGACTGGAGATGTGCGCACATGACCTGTCCCGGCGCGCCTTCGCCGCACCGACCGTGTCGTCCGTGGCCCGACGCTGGGGGTTCGTCAGTCCGACCCACTTCAGCCGCGTCTTCCGCGCCGCCTACGGCGTCACGCCCCGCGAGTGGCGCGCCCGAGCCGGGGGCAACGAGCCCCCGATCGCCCCGGCTCGGTAGCGGTGTGCGGCTCTACTCCTGCCGGCGACTCAACCAGGTCCTCGCGGACACCCGGATCCGCCAGCAGCTGGATGCAGGACCCGACGGGCTACACCGAGGTCGCGGGCCGGTTCCAGGCCCGCGACTGGTGGCAGGTGCTGTCATCGACGGTCACTCAGAAGTCACCAGGGTCCTCCTAGACTCCCTTTCGGGGGAAGAAACGGGAGGTCACAGTGGGTACAGCAGTCGGCAAGGAAGGCGTGTCGGGCGCCATCACCGCGGTCCTGGCGTCGGAGTCGAGCCCGCCGCCCATCGGCGACGTGCAGGCCGACACCCTGCTGCGGCACGCGGGCGTCCACGGCGCCGGCCTGCGCCGGCGGATCATCCGCGAGGCGGGCGGCAGTCCGCTCGCGCTGCGGGAGCTCGCGATCTCCTGGCGCACGGCGGAGTTCCCCGGCAGCGATCTGCTGCTCCGCTGCCCGCCGCTGACGGAACGCCTGTGCCGCTCGGTCGCGCCGGGTCTGGAGCAGCTGCCGGCGGACACCAGCGCCGTCGTCCTGCTCGCCGCCGTGCATCTGGGCGAGTGCGCCGGTGACGTCCTCGCGTCGGCAGAGCTCCTGATCGGCCATCAGGTCACCGTGGACGTCCTGGGCCCGGCCCTCACCTGCGGCCTGCTCACGCTCGACCAGGGGCGGATCCGCTTCCGCTCCGTCCTGGTGCGCGCCGCCGTCCGGCAGCGCGCGAGCGAGCCCGAGCTGCTCGCCGCCCACGCCGCCCTCGCGCGCGCCATCGAGGATCCGTACCGCTCGATCTGGCACGCCGCCCAGGGAGCGGTCCACCGGGACGAGCAGTTGGCCCACGGGCTGGAGTCCTCGGCCACCGAGGCGGAGCGCCGCCGCGACCCCGTCGAGGCACTGCGCCGCTTGGAGAGCGCGGCCCACCTGACGCCCGGCGCCGGCGATCGGGCCCGCCGCCTGGTGCGGGCCGGCCGCGGGGCCTTCGAGCTCGGCCGTCCCGACCTCGCCGAGCACCTTCTCGACCAGGCCGAACAGCTGGGCCTCGACGAGGAGCAGCAGGCCCTCAGCGACACCGCCTGGTGCCGGTTCACCGCCCGGCCCGAGCGCGGTTCCCCGTCCGTCACCGAGCACTGCCTGCTGTCCTCGCGCCTGGCCCGGGCCGGCCGCCGCTCGGCCGCACTTGACGTCCTGGCGGGCGCGGCCGAGGCGGCGACCTGGACCGACCCCGACCCGCAGGCCCGCGCGGCGATGGCCGACTGCCTCACCGCACTGGCTGACGCGCGCAGCGATCCGCGCTGGGTGCTCGCCCAGGCGACGGTGTCGCCTCATGCGGCGCGACCGGTGATCGTCGGCACGGACCCCACCGGGGCCGAGGAGCTCCGGCTGCTCGGCGCCGCCGCGCTGGCCGTCGGCGAACCGGGCCGGGCGGGCGACCTGCTGGCCCGCGCCGCCCGGCTGCTCCGGTCCGACGGCCGCGACGGCCTGCTCGCCCAGGTGCAGGCCCTGCACGCGCAGGCCGGGGTGCTCGTCGGGGACTGGGACCTCGCCCAGGCGGCGAACGAGGAGGCGCTCGTCCTGGCGGAAGCCGGCGGCCAGGAGTTGTGGTCGATCCGGGCCCGGGCCACCCGCGCGCTGCTCCGCGCGTTCCGCGGCGACCCGGCCGGCTCGGCCGCGGACATCGCCTCGGCGGAGCGGACCGCCGTCGGCCGTCGGAGCGGCCCGGTGCAGGCCGCGCTGCGCCTGGCCCGCAGCGTGGCACTGTTCAGCTCGGACGACCCGAGCGCCGCCTACCAGACCCTGCGTCCGCTCTTTGCGCCCGGCTCACTTCCCCAGCACCGTGCGGCCCGGATCAGCACCCTCACCCTCCTGGCCGAAACGGCGCTGCGCGCCGGCGAGGCCGAGGACGCGAGGGGGCTGATCGCGGGGTTCGGCGACGGCGACTGGCTGCCCCTGCTGACCGCCGTCAACCTCGCCCACGCCAGGGCGCTGCTGGCGGACGGCCCGGACGCCGAGCAGCACTTCGCACAGGCCCTGGACCTCACCCCCCGGCAGTGGCCGTGGCCGCGCGCCCGGATCGAGCTGGCGTACGGCATGTGGCTGCGACGCGACCGCCGCCCGGGCCAGGCGCGGGTGCCACTGCGCGAGGCGCTGCACACCTTCGAGCTGCTCGGGGCCACAGCCTGGGTGGAGATCACCAGCCGGGAGCTGCGGGCGGCGGGGGTCGACCGGGGCACCGCAAGCGGTCACCTGGTCGAGCAGCTGTCGGCCCAGGAACTGACGATCGCCCGGCTGGCCGCCACCGGGCTGACCAACCGTGAGATCGGCGAACGGCTGGTGCTCTCGCCCCGCACCGTCGGCTGGCACCTCCACCGCGTCTTCCCCAAGCTCGACGTCACCTCCCGGGCGCAGCTCGCCTCACTGATGGCGACCGCGGCGTGACGATCGGCGAGCCGGCCGACGCCGACGCCTTTGGCTGCGGGCGTACCCGACCTATAGCGTGCACCCAATGGACGGGCAGGTACGGCTTCAGATCTTCGGGGGGCTTCGACTCTGGCGGGACGGCACGGAGGTGACCGTGGGCCCGCCGCACCGGCACACGGTGCTGGCGGCCCTCGTGGTGGCCCGGGGCGCCACCCTCGGCACGTCCGCGCTGGTCGACGCCGTGTGGGGCGAGCACCCGCCGTCCACCGCCGTGAACCAGCTGCACCGCCACATCGGCAACCTGCGCCGGCTCCTGGAACCTGCCCTGGCCCCGCGCACGGCGGGGAACCGGCTGCTGGCCGCTCCCTCCGGCTACCGGCTCGACACCTCGGCCGCCGAGAGCGAGGCCGCGCTCTTCGACGACCTCCTGACGCGCGGCCGAGCCGGCGGGCCGCATGCGCCCGCCTGTTGGCGCGACCTCGCGGAGCTGGTCCGCCGGCCGCTGCTGGCCGGGTTGGATCCGGCGGCGTTGACGCGACCCCCTTTCGCGGCCATGGAGCGGGCCCGGATCGCCGCCGCGGCGGAGGCGATGGCCGCGGCCACCGCGGCGGGTGACGCCGCCTCGGTGCTGGCCGCCGTCCGTGAGGTCGCGGCGGACGCCCCCTGGGACGAGCCCCTGCACGCGGCCCTGGTCCGGGGACTGGTCGCGGCGGGGCGCCGGGCCGAGGCGCTGACGCTGTTCGAGGAGATCCGCGTCCGACTGGCCGAGGAGCTGGGCGTCGACCCGTCCGAGGTACTCCGCGCCGCGTACGAATGGGCGCTGCGCGAGCCGGAGGCTCCCGCCGGTCCGCCGCCGCCCGCGCCGACCGACGGACCCGACACGCTGCCGCTACCGGTCGCCGGCTTCACCGAACGCCCGCAACTGACCGACGCGTTGGAGCAGGCCCTGGCCGACGTCGGCCCCGGTACGACGGTGGTGCTCACGGCCCTGGCCGGGATGGGCGGCGTGGGCAAGACCGCACTGGCCGTGCACTGGGCGCGCCGGGTGGCCGGGCGGTTCCCGGACGGGCGCCTCTACCTGAACCTGCGCGGCTTCGATCCGGGCGCTCGGCCGGTGGATCCCGGCGAAGCGCTGGCGATGCTGCTGGTCGCGCTCGGAGAACCGGCCGAGGAGTCGGCGGAGGATCTCCCGCTGCGGGCCGCCAGGTTCCGTGCCGCGGTGGCCGGGCGGCGACTGCTGCTGGTGCTGGACAACGCCCGCGACGCCGAGCAGGTCCGCTGGCTGCTCCCGGGCGCCCCCGATTGCCTGGTGCTGGTGACCAGCCGCAACCGGCTGAGCTCACTGGTGGTACGCGAAGGCGCCCGGGTGGTCACCGTGGACCGGCTGGCACCGGCACAGGCCCGCGAGCTGCTGGCCAACCGCCTCGGCCCGCAGCGGCTCACGGCCGAACCCGACGGTGGAATCCGTTCTGGCGGCCTGCGGCGGTCTGCCCCTTGCCTTGTCGATAGCCGCGGCCCGACTGGCCATCAGCCCGGCGCTGACGCTCGCCGACGTGGCCGGCGACCTCGCGGGCCGACGGCTGGCCGCGCTGGAACTGGGCGATCCGGACACCGACCTGCGGTCGGTCTTCGCCTGGTCCTACCGGGCGCTGAGCCCTTCGTCGGCTCGGCTCTTCCGGCTGCTCGCCGTCCATCCGGGCCCGGAGATCTCGCTCGCCTCCGCCGCCAGCGCGGCGGGCCGTTCGCCGGCCCGGACCCGCGCGCTGGCCCAGGAGCTCTGCGAAGCCAACATGCTGACCGAGCACGCCCGCGACCGCTACACCCTGCACGACCTGCTGCGCGCCTTCGCCGCCGAGCTACCCGCCGAGCCCGCCGACGGCCGCCGCTCGGCACTGGGCCGACTCCTCGACCACTTCGGACACAGCGCCGTCGCCGCAGGCCAAGCGATCTCCACCCGGCCGGAGCTCAGGGAACTGCAGGCAGCGCTGCCGGGCGCCGTGGTGCTCGAGTTCGCGGACCGGCCGACCGGCATGGCCTGGTACGCGGCCGAGTACCGCACCATCCTGACGCTGCTCCGCTCGGTTCAGGACACGGGCCAGCTGCGCCGGCTCTGGAGCCTGGCCTACGCCGGCTACCTCTACGCCTACCAGCAGGGCTGGTCACAGGACGAGATCGAGATCCTGCGGATCGCGCTCGGCGCACCCGCCACCGTGGCCCCGGTCCGCGAGGTCCTCGAGGGGCGGCTCGGCCTGGCCCGCGCCTACGCCCAGACCGGCCGCTTCGCCCAGGCCGACGAGCTGCTGATCCCACTCCTGGCCGAGGTACCCGCCCTTCCGGCGACGCTGCAGGCCACCGTCCTGCGCAGCGCCGGCTGGGTGCGGGGCCGCCAGGGACGCCACCGGGAAGCCCTGGAGTACGCCCGGCAGGCGCTGGCCGTCTACCGGACCCTGGGCAGCGACAACCACATCGCCCGGGAGCTCAACGCGGTCGGCTGGTACCACGCGCTGCTCGGCGAGTACGAGCAGGCCGTCCAGAGCTGCGAGCAGGCCCTGCCACTCCTCCAGGCGACCGCCAATCACCGAGCCGAGGCCGCCACCTGGGACAGCCTCGGCTACGCGCACCACCACCTCCGTCACTTCCGACGAGCCGTCGCATGCTTCGAGCACGCACTCGACGGCTACCGGGAGGCGAGCGACCAGCTGAACGAGGCCGAGGTGCTCGACCACCTCGCGGACACCCGGCTCGCCCTCGGCGACCCGGCCGGGGCCCGGGCTGCCTGGCAGCGCGCGGCGGACCTGCTGACCGGCCTCGGCCACCCCGACGCCGCCACCCTGCGGGCCAGGGCGGCGGCACACGGTCCCGCCGGGCGATAACCTACGTGGTGCCCGGTGACGGGCGTCTGCTGGACGAACGAGCTCCACCGAGCACCGTGTGACAGCGTCCGGAGAGCGGGTGCGGACCGCTTCCGGGAAGTTGGCTGACCCGGAGGACGAGGATGCAGCGCGACACGCAGGGGTCTGCCCTGCTCGGGCGGCAGCGGGAGACAGGCCTGCTGGAGGCAGCCATCGAGCGGGCCGCGGACGGCGGGGGCGGCTCGGCCGTCCTGTTGCGCGGCGAGGCAGGCATCGGCAAGAGCGCGCTGCTGGAGTGGGCCGGGCACCGCGCGCGTGAGCGCGGCTTCGCCGTACTGCGGGTGGTCGGCGCCGAAGCGGAGACGGAGTTCGCCTTCGGCGCCCTGCACCAGGCCCTCTGGCCTCTGCTGCAACGTTCCACAGCCCTGACGTCCCACCAGCGGGACGCGTTGGAGAGCGCTTTCGGCGGCCACGCCGGAACCCCGCCGAGCGGATTCGCCGTCGGGGCGGCCACGCTCGCGCTGCTCGACGAGGCGGCGCGCACCAGCCCGCTGCTGCTCGTCCTGGACGATCTGCACTGGATCGACTCGTCGAGCGCGACCGTGTTCGCCTTCCTCCGCCGGCGCTGCGCGGAGCTGCCGCTGGTGATCATCGGCGCGAGCCGTCCGGAGGGTGCGGCGGCGGAGGCGTGGCCGACGGAGCCTGTCGAACTCCGAGCGCTGTCCCGCCCGGACGCGGCGGCACTGCTGCTGCACCGCTTCCCGGAGCTGGCCACGACCGCAGCCGACCGGCTCCTCGACGAGGCGGCGGGCAACCCGCTGGCACTCGTGGAACTGCCGCGCCAGCTGCCCGGTGAGCAGCAGCGGGGCATCGTCCCGCTGCCCGACCGTCTGCCCCTGGGGCGGCGGTTGGAGCGGATGTTCGCCGAACGACTGGAATCACTGACTCCTGCGGCCAGTCGCCTCCTCCTGCTGGCGGCGCTCGCCACCGGCACCGACGGTGGCAGCGGGGCATGGCTGTGCGAAGCGGTCGGCGACGAGGCGGAGGAGGCCCTGGACAGCATCGAGGCCGATGGCCTCGCCCGGCTGGACCCGGCCGGGCGGCTGGTCTTCCGGCACCCGCTGGTTCGTACAGCCGTGATCTCGACCGCATCGGAGTCCGCGCGGCGTGAGGCCCACCGCGTCCTGGCCGGGTTCCTCGCGCCGGACGACCCCCGTCGGCTGGTCCATGAGTCATCGGCCGCCCTGCTGCTGGACGAGGCACTCGCGGGCCGCCT
Organism: Kitasatospora sp. NEAU-69; assembly: GCF_057158765.1. Taxonomy (NCBI): domain Bacteria; kingdom Bacillati; phylum Actinomycetota; class Actinomycetes; order Kitasatosporales; family Streptomycetaceae; genus Kitasatospora; species Kitasatospora sp. NEAU-69. The sequence goes on along the minus strand of NZ_JBWXUE010000010.1, from coordinate 158,730 downwards.
GCAGGAGGCCGGCAGCCGGCTCGCCCGGCGCGGCGGCGATGCGGAAGGAGCGCTCCTGCTCGACCGGGCCGCCGCGCTCAGCGCCGACCCCGCCGAGCGGGCCCGAAGGCTCACCTGGGCCGCCGTGATGGCGGCCCGCGGCGGCCAACTGCGCCACACCGCGGCCTTGGTGGAAGAACTCAAGCGCTCGCCGGTGCCGCCGGACATCGCCCCGCTGTTCACGTACGCGGTGGTGTACGTCGACCAGAGCCACCGAATCGACTTCGAGTCCTCCGCTGCTCTGCTGCCGGCGGCCCTCGACGCCCTGGCAGCACCCGGCGCACCGTCCTTCGGCGGACTGGCCGAGCAGGTCTACTTCAAACTCCTGCTCGCCGCCACCTACACCGACGACCCCCGCGCCTGGGCGGCCCTGGAATGGCACCGGGAGAACACCTCCGACGCCGGCCGGCTCTGCTACCGGGCCTGGACCGAGCCGACCGCCGTCCTGGCCGGGGAGCTGCGCGCCGTGGTCGACGGGATGAACGAGGAGCAGGAGGCGGGAGCTGCCTGGCTCCTGCTGTGGACCACCTCGGCGATCGACAGCGCCGACGACGAGCTGTGGCGCCGTTTCACCGGGCTGCACGGCTACGCCACCCAGGGCTCGGTGGCAAAGGCCAAGTGCCATCAGGACTTCCTGCGCGGCCGCTGGGACCTGGCATCCGTCTGCCTGCGCGAGGCCGAGGCGGCGGAGGAACTCGGCTACCACTGCAACGCACTGGTGTTCCGCCACTACTACGCCCACGTCCTCGCCGGCCGCGGCGACGAGGCGGGGTTCCGTGAGATCGAGCGGCTCGTCAGGCCGGCGGCCGCGCAGGCCCGCATGCGGTTCGTGCTGGAGCGGCTGACCCACCTGCAGGGCCTGGTCGCCCTGGCCCACGGGCACCACGAGCAGGCGTACGCGCACTTCGCCGAGCTCATACCGCCCGGCCGTCCGTCCAGGGGCCTGCCCTGGCTGCACACCCTGGTCTTCGACCTGGCAGAGGCCGCCGTGCACACGGGTCGGCACCGCCAGGCACAGGCGCACGTCGCTGCCGTACGGGCCGAACGGCCCGTGGAGACATCCGGCCGCCACGCCTTCCTGCTGGCCGCGGCCGCCGCCTTGGTCGCCGCCGACGACGAAGCCGACGCCGCCTACCGCGCGGCGTACGCCGTACCCGGAGCCGAGCAGTGGGTCTTCGAACTCGCCCGCCTGCGGCTGGCCCACGGCTCGTGCCTGCGCCGCCGCCAGCGCGCCGAGGCCCGGAACGTCCTGCGCGCGGCACACCACGCCTTCCGCAGGCTCCAGGCCGATCCCTGGGCGCAGCGCGCCGAGGAGGAACTGCGGGCGGCGGGAAACCCGGTGGCCCCGGCACCACGCAGCTCGCTCGCGGAGCTGACCGCCCAGGAGCTGCGTATCGCCAGGCTCGCCGCCACCGGCCTGAGCAACAAGGAGATCGGCCAAGCCCTCCGGCTGTCGCCGCGCACCGTCGCGGCACACCTCTACAAGATCTTTCCCAAGCTCGGCATCACCTCGCGGGCCGCTCTCGCCCACGCCCTCCACGCCTCCTGAAACCGAAGGCGTCCGGCGATTCCTGTCCTGCCCGTGCACTGCGTCCGGTCCGACAGCGCACACCCGCCCCCACCCCGCCGACCGACAGTCAGATGACTTAGAGCACCGGAAGACCTGCAGACCAGGCTGACTCCGCAGGGGTACAGCCGAGAGGGGCAGTCAGGTGAGCTTGCCGGTGGGGACCGATTCCGTCCCGGATGACGAGAAGGCGGAATTCTGGGGAGAGGCGATGTCGCGGACACTGGTACCGGTCGAGGTGGTGCCCCTGACCGACCGGCCGTTCGACGGCCGGCTGGTGTCGCACCGGCTGGGATACCTGCGGGTGTCCACACTGGAGGCGGACGCGACGCGGGTGACCCGCACGGCCGCACTGATCGCACGGTCCCCGCAGGCCGAGGCCCAGGTCGGGGTGGCGGTCCAGGTGTCCGGCCGCGCCGTACTGGCGCAGGACGGGCGCCGGGCGCCGGTACCGGCAGGCAGCCTCGTGCTGTACGACACCGCGCGGCCGTACTCCTTCGACTACCCGGAGCGCTTCAGCACCCACCTGCTCCAGGTACCGCGCAGGCTGCTGGGGGTGGCGGAGCGCGACATCCGGCAGGTGGCCGGGAGGGCCGTCACCTCCGCCGAGGGGTTCGGAGCCGTCCTGCTGCCCTTCCTCGACACGCTCGCCGCCGGCGCGCATTCCTACCCCGCCTCCGTCGGCGACCGGCTGGCCGGCAGCGTCACCGATCTGCTCGGTGCACTGGTCGCCCAGCTCACCGGGGCGGCGGCCACCGACCCGCACACCTCGAGCAGCCACCTCGTCCAACGGGTACGTGAGTACATCGACCACCACCTGGGCGACCCGGAACTCTCACCGGAGACCATCGCCAACGCCCATCACATCTCGGTGCGCTACCTGCACCGCCTCTTCGAAGGGGAAGGGGTCACGGTGAGCCGGCTCATCCAGCAGTGCCGCCTGGAGGCCTGTGCCCGCGACCTCGCCCGGCACAGCCGTACGTCGCCCACGGTGTCAGCGGTCGCCCAGCGGTGGGGATTCGTCAACCCGGCCCACTTCAGCCGGGCCTTCCGCGCCGCCTACGGGGTCCCCCCGCGCGCATGGCGTACCCTCCGAACCGCCGAAGGAGCTGCCGGCCCCGAGCCGCGCGTGGTGGAGCAAGTGGCGGCTTTTCCTCCACAGCACAGCCAACCGATCTGCAACTGACGCGCGGAGCACCTGGCCGGACAGTCGCACCCCGGCGCCCGACCAGAGCGGCGTCCACAGCCGGAGATCTGACTGCCCGACACCACCCCGTAGCGGCCCTGCTCTCGCGCCTGGACGGTGATGGCAGTCCGCGCCCGTACACGGGTGCGGGTGACCTCGCGCTTGGCCAGGTCGCCGAGCAGAGCCATCGGTTCCTCGTGCCCGGCGATCCACCCGGGCAGCCACTCCTGACGTTTCCGGCACATCGAGACCGCCCGGGTGCCACGCCGGTGCCACGCCGCTGCCACGGCGGCGACGGATTGTCGTCATGTCCGGCCGAACCGCCGGGTGATCCGATGAGACGACAGAAGGAGGGGACATGGAGACCAAGAAGAACGAGAAGACCGTCAAGGCCGTCGCGGAGAAGGTCGCCGAGGTCAAGATCGAGGTCCGCAAGCTGGACAAGGTCGAGGCGACCGGCTCCTGGTCCATCCCGGCCCTGCACACGTGAGACCCGCGTAGCCGGAACTCCCGGTACCTCCCGGACGGCGCTCGTGCGCCGTCCGGGAGGACGTGTCCGACCACCAGCGCGGAGAGGGAAGCCAACGCCGATGCACCTGCCCATGCTCAAGCCCGGGCACCTGCCCACCAGGCGGCCGGACGGGACGATCCTGATCGGCCCGTGGCTCTACGGGCTGGTCTCCGAGCTGACCGATTCCTCCGGCCTGGTCTGGCCGCTCTGCCGACTGCTCGACGGCCGCCATCCGGTCCCCGAGATCGCCGCCCGGATGGCCGACGAGCACGGGGCGACCCAGGAGCAGGTCCAGCAGATCCTCGATGTGCTCCAGGCGCACGGCTGGCTGCTGGACGCGGCAGCGACGCCGCCGCCCGAGCTGGACCCGGCCGACGTGGCCCGGCACACCCGCACCCTGAACTTCCTCACAGACATCGACGCGGCGCCCCGGGCGAACCACTACGAGCTGCTCGCCGCTCTGCGCCGCGCCTCGGTCGCGGTGCTCGGCCTCGGCGGGGTCGGCTCCGCCGCCGCGGCCGCCCTGGCGGCGACCGGCGTCGGCCGGCTCCACCTGCTCGACTTCGACACCGTGGAGCTCTCCAACCTGAGCCGCCAACTGCTCTTCACCGAGGCGGACCTCGGCCGGCCGAAGACCGAGGCGGTGGCGGAGCGGCTGCACGCCCTGGACTCCCGGCTGGCCATCAGCACCGAACAGACCCGGATCACCGCCCCGGCCGACCTGGCGGAGACCGTGCGCGACGCCGACCTGGTGCTGTGCTGTGCGGACAGCCCGGCCGAGGTGCGGGACTGGATCAACGACGCCTGCTTCGCGGCGGGCAAGCCCTGGCTGACCGCCGGATACGCCAGCGCGCTGGTCACCATGGCCACCCTGATCCCCGGCCGGACCTGCTGCTACCGCTGCATCAGCGGCCCGCAGCGGGAGCAGAAGCGCGAACGCGGCGAATGGTTCCCGGAGTTGGTCAACCTGGACCACAACTCGGTGATCGCGCCCTCCGCCCAGATCGCCGGGAACCAACTGGCCCTGGAGGGCATCCGGTTCCTGCTCGGCATGCCGGTGCAGGCGGCCGGCCGGGAGATCCACGTCAACCTGCTCGACCTCGGCCACCACCACGTCTTCGAGGGAAAGCCGCTGGCCGACTGTCCCATCGGCTGCGGCGCGCTGCTGGACGTCCCGGCCCGATGACCACCGAAACGACCGGCGACCAGGAGCTGGGCCCGGACGCCCGGGTGCGGCTGCGCCGCCTGGACTACCGCCAGGGGAACGACACCTGGACCGTGGGTTGCGCGGACACCGGCGAGGTGGTGGACCTCCCCGGGATCGCGGTGACCGTGCTGCGGGCGCTGGCCGACGGCGTGACCCTGGCGGAGGCCGCCGCCCGGGCCGAGCAGGAGCACGGCGTCCGTCCGGACGTGCCGGATTTCGTCCGCACGCTGCTCACCCTGGATTTCGCGGTCCAGGTCGCCACGGGGGTCGACCTGGACCCGAATGGCCCTCAGGAGGCCGAGGCCGGGCCCGGATCAAGCCTGCCGTGGCTGCGGCCCTCCTGGGCCCGGCTGCTCTTCCATCCGGTGACGCTGACCGGCGCGGCGGTGTTCGTGCTGGCGGCGTTCGCTCGGCTGACCCTGCTGCACCGGTTCCGGCTCGGCTACCAGAGCTACTTCGCCCTCCACTCGGCCGGGTTGAGCACGGCCTGGAACACCGTGGTCCTGGTGTTCGGCGTCACGCTGCACGAGTTCTGCCACCTGGCAGCCGCCCGGGCGGCGGAGGTGCCCGCACGGCTGAGCATGGGCACCCGCCTGGTGATGATCACCCCGCAGACCTCGGCGCCGCTGCTCTGGCTCGCCGACCGCCGCACCCGGCTGCGGTTCCAACTGGCCGGCGCGGGCTGCGATCTGGTGCTGGCGGCCGGCAGCGCCACGGTGCTGGCCCAGACCCGCCCCGGAAGCCTGCCGGCGGCGCTGGCCGGATCCGCCCTGCTGATGCAACTGTGGGCCGTCGCCGGGCAGTTCATGTTCTGCGTGCGCACCGACGGCTACCTGGTGGTGCAGGATCTGCTCCGCTGCCGCAACCTCTACGGTGACGCGCTGGAGCACGCTCGCTACCTCGCCGCGCGCAGCCGCCTGCTGTGCCGCCTGGACCGCCGGGTGGCCGGGTACGTCGACCGCCCGGACCCGGTGCTGGCCCTCCCCGCGCACGAGCGCCGCCCGGTGCGGCTCTACACGGGGTTCCTGGTCGCCGGGGCGGTGGCGCTGATCGCCGTGGCGCTCGGCTACGCGCTGCCGATCGCCGTCACCCTGCTGGTCCGGGGCGTGGCCGAGGTCGCCTCGGGGCAGCCGGCCCGGGTGCTCGACGGCCTGGCGGTGCTGGTCTTCGAGGGCGGCGCTCAACTGCTGCTGATCGCACTGCTGTTGCGTGGCTGGCGGCGAGGCCGCGCGGGGCGCCGGCGGGAGCGGGAGCTCGCGGCGCGGTTCACCTGACCGTTGCCATGGGCTCGCGCTCCGGCGCCTCAGCCGACCGGTGCCATGAGCTCGCCCTCCAGTGCCTCGGCCTCCGCCAGCACTGCGGCCGCTCGCGGATGACCGAGCTCCGCGAGCAACTCCCCGTGCAGTCTCAGTAGTTGCGCCAGACCCTGCCGGTCGCCCTGCTCGCGCCGCAGCCGGGCGGACTCCTCCGCCGCCTCCGCGGCCTGGGCCAACTTGCCGGCCGCTTGCAGGCAGGTCGCCTTCACGTGCAGGTACGCCTCCCAGTGCGGAACCAGGCCGCCGGCCACCTCGGCGACCTCCTCGGCACCCGCGCAGGCGGCGAGCGAGCCGGCGAGGTCACCGGTCATCAGCCGCAGCCGGGCGAGGTTGGACCACACCTCGAACTGACCGGCCAGGGTGCCGTGTTCCTGGCGATAGGCCAGCACCAGCTCGAACTGGACGGTCGCCGCGTCCAGTCGGCCCAGTTCGGCGAAGGCGATGCCCAGATTGGCCCGCGCACTGTCCGCGTTCTCCGGCCGGTCCAGCGCCACCTGCACCTCGACGCACCGCTCCAGTACCTCGACGGCTTGGGCGAAGGCGCCCGACTGCAGCATCGCGATCGCCACGTCGGCGCGCTGCAGCGCCTCGGCCTCCAGATCGCCGAGCCGCGCCGCCGCGTCCGCGCCGACGGTCAGCAGCTCGATCATGGTCGCGGTCTCGCGCTGGATCATCAGGAACACCGTGCACGCCCGGGCGAGCTGCCAGCACAGCCGCTGCAGCCGCGGCTCGCTGCCGGCCGCACCCAGCCGGACCGCCGCCCGGATGTTGGGCATCTCGGTCTGCATCCAGGCCACCGCGTCGGTCACCTCGGCGAGGTGTGGCCCGGCGGGCAGCCCGTCCGGAATGTCGTCCAGCGGCACCATGCCGACCACGCGCGAGGGCCGCAGCACATCGGAGACGTCGAGCGCCGCCCGCGCGTACCAGCCGAGCAGCCGGACCAGGGCGGCGGTGCGCTCCTCGGCGGGCAGGTCGGTCTCCGACCGCTCGGCCGCGTAGTCGCGCAGCAGGTCGTGCGCGCCATAGCGGGCCGGTGCCGAGGACTGCAGCAGGCAGGCGTCGACCAGGAACTCCAGGTCGGCCTCGGCCTGCGCCGGGTCGCGCCCGGTGAGCGCCCCCACCGCCGGCAGGCCCAGCTCCGCCCCGGCGGCCAGGCCCACGAGGCAGAACAGCTGCCGCAACTCCGCCCGTCCCAGCCGCAGATAGGCGACCTCGAAGGCCGCGCGCACGCTCTCGTCGCCGAAGCTGAGCTGGTCGAGCCGAGACCGGGCGGAGCGGATGCTGTCGCACAGGTCGGCCACCGCCCAGCGCGGCCGGGTGGCCAGCCGGGCGCCGGCCAGCCGCAGCGCCAGCGGTAGGTCCGCGCAGAGCTCCATCAGTTCCTCGGCCGCCGTCTCCTCCGCGGCCAGCCGCGGCGCACCGACCAGCCGGGCGAGCAGTCGCCGCGAGGCGGCGCGATCCATCCCGTCGAGCGCCACGTGGGCGGCACCCGGCAGCCCGGCGAGGTGCTTGCGGCTGGTCGCGATCACCGAGCCGACCGCCAGCGCCGGGAGCATTGCCCGGAGCTGTCCGGCATCGCGGACGTCGTCCAGGATCAGCAGCAGCCGCTGGTCCGCCAGCCGGGCGCGCAGCAGCTCCAGCCGGGCGGCCGGATCCGCGGGCATCTCGGCGGCGGTGCAGCCCAGTTGGTGCAGCAGCGCCCCGAGGTGGTGCTGCTCCGGGCCGACGGCGCGCTCCGCGGCCACGGCCTCGGACGAGCCGCGCAGGTTCAGGTACACCTGGCCGTCCGGGAACCGGTCCCGGGTCAGCCGGGCCACCTGCACCGCCAGCGAGGTCTTGCCGGTTCCGCCCATCCCCGAGATCACGACCAGCACGGGCTGAGCCGGCGTTGCCGACGCTGCCGATATTGCGGCACCCCGGGCCGGGGCGAACAGGTCGAGCATCCGCTCCAGTTCGGCCTCGCGGCCGGTGAAGAAGGTGTTCCCGAAGGGCAGGGTCCTGGCGGGAGCGGGAGCGGGAGCAGGGGCAGGGGCAGGGGCAGGGGCAGGGGCAGGGGCAGGAGCAGGGGCAACAGGCGCGACCGGCACCGCAGTCGCCGGGGAGCCCGTCGCCCCGGACCGGCCGTTCTGCGCCGACAGGAGCTCCCGGTGCAGCTGCTGCAGCGAACTCCCCGGCTCGACGCCCAGTTCCTCGCGCAGCACCGCGCGCAGCTCGCGGAAGACGTCCAGCGCCTCGGCCCGCCGGTTCAGCCGTGCCAGCGCCCGCATCAGCACCGCATAGGCGTGCTCGCGCAGCGGCTCCTCGCGGATCAGCACCCGCAGCTCGGTGACCGCCTCGGCGGGCCGGCCGGACTCCACCAGCGCCTCGCACCGCAGTTCACGGGCCTGCCGCCGGGCCTCGACCAAGGCGGGCAACGCCCGTTCACGCAGCGGTTCGCACGGGACGTCCACCAGCGGCTCGTCCCGCCAGAGCGCGAGCGCCGCGTCGAGCGCGGCCAGCGCGCCGGGCCAGTCACCCTGCCGCGCCGCCCGCCGCCCGGCGCGGCAGCACTCGAGGAAGTCGCCGAGGTCCAGCGTCACCGCCCCGTTCACCACCAGCCGGTACCCGGGTGAGGCCGTCTCCAGCCGCCCGCCGAGGCTGCCGAGGCTGCGCCGCAGCCGCATCACGTAGCTGCGCAGCGTCGCCCGGACCGGCTCACCGCCCCCGGGCCACAGCAGCTCCGCCAACTCCTCGGCGGGCACGATCTGGTTGGCCCGCAGCAGCAGCGCCGCCAACAGCTCCCGCTGCCGCGCCGAGGCGACCGGCAACACCCGCCCACTGCCGTCAACCACTTGCAGCGGCCCGAGCAGCGCGAACACGCCGCCGTCAGCCGTGTCACCGGTTACATCCGTGTCCGTCCCCATGGTCCCCCCAGACCCGGCCAGCCCCGCCGGCCGCTCGCTCCCCCGCCCGAGTCTAGGAAACCTGTCACCTGCCGTGTGCCCGTTCTTCGCTTTCTGATCGTCAAGAATGGGCATGGTCGAGCAGCTGTCGACGCCCGGTACCGCGAACCACCAGCACGCCGTCAGAGGTGAGCACGCACCCGGCGCACCCGGCGCACGGGGTGCCCGAGCGCGTCCGCGAGCCTCGTCAGCTCCCCGCCGGTGAACCAGCTGCCCGCCGGATTTCAGACCCTCCGGGTCCGGGTTTTGGAGGCGGAGCTTGCACAACTGCGTGCCAAGGGAGCGGAGGTGGCCGACGGGACTCAGGATGTGGCGGGCGTCGGCCGTCCGGCCGGGTCACTGATCCCCGAGGGCATCGGCCGGAGTTGTGGAAGCCTGCCTGACTGAGCGCGACGCGATCTCGGACGGCCTGGTGGCCAGGCCGTCCGAGGTGCCGAGGAAGGCTGCCGTCAGGCGGCGTTCGGGGCCTGGGTCTCGGCGAGGGCCGGGATCTCGGCGGCGCTGTCCAGCACGTAGGTGTGCGGCTGGGCCTCCAGGTGGGCGCGGTCGACCTTGCCGGTCAGCACGCCGATCACCACCCCGGCTCCGGCGTTGGTCCCGGCCTGGAGGTCGACCACGGTGTCCCCGACGGCCAGCACCTTGCGGACGTCGACGACGCCGGTCTTCTCCATGGCCCGGTGGATCATGTACGGTGCGGGGCGGCCACGGCCGACCTCGTCGGAGGTGACGACAGCGTCCAGGTTGCCGTCCGGACCGGCCGACCAGCCGATGGACGCCAGCAGCGGTCCGGCGACGTCGTCGCTGAAGCCGGTGGAGAGGGCGACCTTGATACCTCGGGCGCGCAGCTCGGCGAGGGCCTGCTCCACGCCGGGCAGCGGCTGCGGGGGTGTGGCGCGGTAGGCATCGTGCAGCATCGCGGCGAAGACCTGGTAGCCCTCCTCGACCAGCTCCGGGGTGGGGGTCCCGCCGCCGAGGCGGACCAGGGCGTCGATGGCTTCGCGCTTGTCGGTGCCCATCCAGGTCTGCAGATCGGCCTCGGCCACCGTCGCCCCGGTCCGCTCGACGGCGGTGCGCAGGGCCAGGTAGACCGCGCCGGCCTCGTCGATGGTGGTGCCGGCCATGTCCAGAACGGCGAGTTCGATCACGGGTCAGTCCTCTTCGGTGTGGTAGCGGCCGACGACGGTGCGGCCTTCGATGGTGTTCTCGATGGTGAAGGTGGCCATGGCCGGCAGGTACCGGTCGTCTCCGTACTCCAGCGGCTCGCCCTGGTGGGAGGAGGTCAGTCGCCGGATCCGCAGCAGCGGGTCGCCGACCGTGATCTCCAGCAGGCCGGAGTCGGCGGCGTCGGCGGCGATGGCGTCGATGGTGTGGCGGGCGTGGTGCAGGTCGACCTCGCGGCGCAGCAGCTCGGCGTAGACCGAGCCCGCGTCCGGGTCGAAGTCGAACAGGTAGCGGCCGACCTCGGTGACGAAGCTGGAGCGCTCGATCATCGCCGGGACGCCGTCCAGCAGCCGCAGGCGGACGAGTTCGACCACGAACTCGCCCTCGGCGAGGCCGAGTCGGGCGGCGGCCTCGATCGAGGCGCGGCGCCGGGCCACCTCGATCGTCCGCTGTCCCGGCTCCCGCCCGACGGTGTGCGCCCACTGGGTGAAGGAGAGGAAGGAGGCGAACGGCTGGGTGGGCGCAGTGCGACGGGCGACGGGCGGCTTGCCCTGCCCGCCGATCAGGTTGCCCTCGCGGCGCAGCATGGCCAGCGCCTGGCGGACCGGTCCTCGGGAGGTGCCGAACTCCGCGCAGAGCTGGGACTCGCTGGGCACCGGTTGTCCTTCGGGCCACTCGCCGGTCGCGATGCGGCGCAGGAACTCGGCGCCCAGTCGCTGATGGAGCGGGCCGTCCATACTTGTCTTCACAAGATGACTATGACATCCCGGGGCGGTAAACCTCAAGGTAGGATCGGCGGCGTCGAGGGCAACAGCATGGTGTCGGCAGGCGAAGGCTCGATGTACGGACGGCGGCTTGTACATACATGTCTTGACCTGGACGGGTCCGAACCGCGACGCTGGGGCCATGAGCACTACATCCCCCGCCCCGGTGGCGGCCGCCCCCAGGCCGATACCGGCCGACCGAAGCGACCTCGTCATCGTCGGAGCCGGTATCGTCGGCCTCGCCCACGCCTTCGAGGCGCTCGGCAACGGACTCTCCGTCACCATCGTGGAGCGCGACTGGCAGCCGGTGGGCGCCTCCGTTCGCAACTTCGGCCACTGCTGCGTCACCGCGCAGGACGGCGACCTGCTGGACATCGCCTACCGCTCCAGGGCCGGCTGGCTGCGGGCCGCCGCCTCGGCCGGGCTGTGGGCCCCCGAGGCCGGTGCGCTGGTGGTGGCCAGGTCCGCCACCGAGATGGCGGTCCTGGAGGAGCTGCGCGACGCGCGCGGCGACAGGACGGTCCAGCTGCGCACCCGGTCCCAGGCCGTCTCGGCCCTCGGCCTGGCAGCGGACGGGCCGGACACCGTACCGGGCGAGCCGGTCGAGCTGGGCGCCCCACGTGCCTCGGGCGACATCGTCGGGGCGGCGTTCCTCCCCGACGACCTGCGGGTGAACCCGCGCGAGGCCGCCCCGGGCCTGGCCCGCTGGATCGCCGAGCAGCCGGGCGCCGAGATCCTCTGGGGCACCGCCGTCACCGGCGTCGAGCCCGGCACCGTGCACACCACGCGCGGCCCGGTGCACGGCGAGCGGATCCTGGTCTGCGTCGGACACGACCTCGACCACCTGGTCCCCGCCGTCACCGAGGACCACGGCGTGCAGCGCTGCCGCCTCTCGATGGCCCGGGTGAAGGCCCCGGCCGGCCTGCGGACCGACTCGGCGGTGCTGACCGCCACCTCGATGCTGCGCTACGAGGCCTTCACCGCGCAGCCGTCCGCCGTCCGCCTGCGCGAGGAGGTCACCGCCCACAGCGCGGACCTGCTCGGCATCGGGGCCAACGTGATGTTCGCCCGACTGCCGGACGACACCCTGCTGGTCGGTGACTCGCACGACTACGACGCGACCACACCGCCGTTCATCGACGAGCGCACCTACGACCTGCTGCTCGGCGCAGTCGCGGGCCTGCTGGGCACCGAGCGCCTGGAGGTGACCGAGCGGTGGCAGGGCGTCTATGCCAGCAGCGGTCGCGGGCCGCTACTGGTCCGCGACCTGGCTCCCGGCGTACGGGCCGTCACGGTCACCTCGGGCGTCGGCATGACGCTCTCCTTCGGCCTGGCCGCCCGGACCTTCGACGGCACTCTGAGCGCCACCGGCTGACGGACGGTCATGGCGGTGGGCGGGTCCGGTCGAAGGGCGACCGGACCCGCCCGAGGCTCAGAGGCTCAGAGGCCGATCCCCGCTGCCACGATCGAGGAGCAGATGACGCGGTTGCGCCCGAACCGGTCAGCCGCGGTTTCGGGGCTGCGCCGCCTGACCCTTGTTAGATACTTAGCCAAAGTGCTAAATATCAGATATGACAGAAGCTCAGGACGAGGCGGGAGCCTTCCGTGCTCTCGCCGATCCGACGAGGCGCCAGATCCTCGAGGACCTCAGAGGCGGTGAGCTCGCGGCCGGCGAGATCGCCGCCAGGTTCGCGATCAGCGCGCCCTCCATCTCGCGACATCTCAGCGTGCTCAAAAGCGCCGGACTGGTCACCGACCGACGCGAAGGCAACCGGATCCTCTACGCGCTGGCCGAGGATCGACTCGCCACGTGCATCGGCCGCTTCCTCAGCGCCGTCTGTCCCGAGCAGATCGTGCTTCGCCACACCAAATGGCGCCCCGGGGCGCAGAGCGAGGGGTCATGAGGCAGCCGCGACTGTCCAGCGTCGTCGAACGACGGCTACTGGTGAACTACCGAGTCGCCCCGGACGCCGCAGCACGCCTGCTCCCCCGGCCACTGCGCCCGCAACTCGTGCACGGCTACGCGGTCGCGGGCATCTGCCTGCTGCGCCTGGGAAGCGTCCGGCCCAGCTGGGCACCCAAGGCGTTCGGGCTGCGGAGCGAGAACGCGGCACACCGGATCGCCGTCGAATGGGATGGACCGGGCGGCGTCGAGACCGGCGTCTACATCCCCCGGCGCGACACCGCCTCGCGGCTCAACGTCTGGGCCGGAGGCCGCATCTTCCCGGGGGAACACCGCCGCGCCGCCTTCGAGGTGCACGAGACCCCCCGCCGGATGCGCGTCGCACTGGCGACGTCGGATGGCGCCACCCGGGTGGATGTCACCGTCGAGCTGTCCGACGAGCTACGGGGCAGCGAGCTCTTCGCCGACCTTGCCGAGGCTTCCCGTTTCTTCCAGGACGGGGCGAAGGGCTTCTCGGCCACCGGCTCCGGCCGTCATCTGGACGGTATGGAACTGCGGACCGACGCCTGGCACGTGGAGGCCGGCCTGGCTCGCTCCGTCAGGTCGTCCTTCTTCGACGATCCGGACCGCTTCCCGCCGGGGAGCGCGACCCTGGACTGCGTTCTGGTCATGCGCGACATGCCCGCCGATTGGCGGCCACTGCCCGCCATGCCGTCCGAGCAAGGTGCTCAACTCGCCTACTGAGGCGCTCAGTCACACGAGAAGCGGTGACTGCCCAGGCAGCGCCCCCGGACCAGCCCTGGATGGGCCGGGTGGATCCCGTAGAGTCGGCCAATGGCCAAGTACTTCGACGTGCACCCGCAGACTCCCCAAGCCCGCACCATCCGCACCGTGGCCGACAGCCTCCGCTCCGGTGCCCTCATCGCGTACCCGACCGACTCCTGCTTCGCTCTGGGCTGCCGTATGGGCAACCCCGAGGGCCTCGAACGGATCCGGTCGATCCGGCGTCTCGACGACCGCCACCACTTCACCCTGATGTGCGAGAACTTCGCCCAGCTGGGGCAGTTCGTCCACATCGACAACGCCGTCTTCCGCACGATCAAGGCGGCGACGCCGGGCAGCTACACCTTCATCCTCCCCGCCACCAAGGAGGTGCCGCGCCGTCTGATGCACCCGAAGAAGAAGACGGTGGGGGTCAGGATCCCCGACCACGTCGTCACGCGGACCCTGCTCGCCGAACTCGGCGAGCCCCTCCTCTCCAGCACCCTGCTCCTGCCCGGCGAGGACGAGCCGATGACCCAGGGGTGGGAGATCAAGGAGCGACTCGACCACGTGCTGGACGCCGTGGTGGACTCCGGCGACTGCGGTACGGAGCCGACGACGGTCGTCGACTTCTCCGGTGACGGGGCGCAGATCGTCCGGGTTGGGGCCGGCGACCCGGCACCCTTCGAGTGACGACGCGCAGGGATGCCAGGCCCGGTCAGCACGGATCCGGCCAGACGCCCCGCTCGGACAGGTGGAGAACGAGGCCGGCGATGTTCCAGGCGTCGTCCTCGCCACGGTGGTGACGGCCTTCGAGCGGCCGCCCGGCGATCTCCAGGGCCCGCGCCATGCCGGGGCGTTTGCGCAGGCCGTACGCCTCGGTGAAGGCTGCTTTGGCGTTGGTGTGGTGCCGGCCGAAGGGATACGGCGTCCCGGCGGCCTGGCACTGCCGGGTGAACTGGTTGCGGTCGTAGTCGCCCCAACTGGCCCACGGGCGGGACCCGGCGTGGTGGTCGGCCGCCAGCAGCCGGCACGCCTCGGCGAAGCTGACTCCTCCGTCCACCTCGTGTTGCGTGAGGCCGGTCAACTCGGTGCAGAACTCGCTGACCGTGGACCGGGCGGGACGCACCAGGATCCGATGCCGGGCGAGGCGCTCCGCGGTGGCCAGGTCGACGACGGTCAGCCCGATCTCGATGATCTCGCTGACCGCGCCCGGTGGTTGGCCGCCGGCCCAGCAGGTGGCTTCGACGTCCACGACGTTCAGGAGGCGCTCGGCCCCGGTGCTGTCCATGGCGGGAAAGCGTAGGGACGGGTGGCGGCCGGGGCACCTGGTTTTCCCTGCCGCCTGCACCCATTGAGTACGGCTGTCGGGTCAGGGCCCGGCGAATCGCATCTTCTTGACCTTGTTGCCGCAGGTGTTCATGGAACACCACCGGCGGTTGGCTCCACGGCTGGTGTCGAGGAAAAGCCCCGCGCATCCGGGGCCTTCGCAGTTCTTGATGCGGCCGCGGTCGGGGCCTCCGAGGACGTGGATGGCATCCGCGGCCAGGACCCCGAGGGCGTCAGCGGCAGGCGTGATCTCGGTCAGGTGCCATGCCGCGAGGCCGTGTTCGAGCGCGGGCTTCGCGTGCCCGGCGGCCGCAACCGTGTTGAGGATGCGGACGGCCTTCGAATCGGGCTGTTCACCTGCGGCGATCGCCGACCCGATGCGATGGATCGCCTCACGGAGCTCGACGGCGTTCTTCAGATCGGCCGGCGAAACGTCCGTGACCTCGAGCCCTGTTGCCCGCAGCCAGGCTTTCAGTCGTGCGGGATCGGTCAGCCGCTCTCGCGGCGCCACGCCGGCTCGATCGCTGACGGTGGCAGTGAACCGGAACGCGAGGACCTCGTTGTCCATCCGGAAGAGACGGCGTATCTCCTCGGCCACTCCAACCTCCGCAGTCGGCGACAACACCTCCGTAAACCTTCTCAGCCGGTTCCACAGGATGGTAACCCTATGCCATCATTGAACCGTCTTGGACGGTTCAAGAGAGAGGGTTCTTCGGATGGGCGAAATCGCGGTCATCGGTCTGGGAGCGATGGGGAGCCCCATCGCACGCAACCTCCTGAAGGCCGGGCACGACGTCGTGGTGTGGAACCGCTCCGACGGGCCTGCGGACGAACTCGTCGCAGCCGGTGCCCGCCGATCCGCGTCGGTCGCGGAAGCCATGCACTCGCCGGTGGTCTTCTCGGTCCTGGCCGACGACCGGGCCGTCACCGAGACGTTCATCGACTCCGGTGTCCTCGCCCGGACCCCACGCGGAACCGTTCACGTCAACCTCGCGACGGTGAGCGCCGGGCTGGCCCGCCAGGCCGGCGCAGCGCACGCCGAGCACGGTGTCGGGTACGTCGCGGCACCGGTCTTCGGCCGTGTTCCGGTCGCCGAAGCCGGAGCACTCAACATCCTCGCGGCCGGTGAGCAGGGGCTGATCGACCGCGTGCAGCCGCTCTTCGACGTGATCGGCTCGCGAACCTGGCGACTCGGCGATCGTCCGGAGCAGGCCAACACCGTGAAGATCCTCGGGAACTACCTGATCGCCTGCGCGATCCAGTCGCTGGGCGAGGCGGTCAGTCTCGCGGAAGGCGCCGGTGTCGACTCCGGGCAGTTCGTCGAATTGCTGACCTCGACGCTCTTCCCGGGAGCCGTCTACACCGGCTACGGGTCGGCGATCGCCGAACGGCGCTACCAGCCGGCCGGGTTCACCACAGCCCTGGGCCGCAAGGACCTCCACCTCGCGCTCGACGCGGCGAACGACCACGACATGACGCTCCCGATCGGTGAACTGCTCCGGACCGTCTTCGATCAGGCCATCGCCGACGGCCGTGGGGCGGACGACTGGGCGGTCATCGCGGAACAGCAGCCGCGATGACCGCCGACGACCCGTGATCCCACTCGGGCGGCCGCATTGTCGTCAGCGAGCGAACTTCTCGATGGCCGCCGGCGTGACAGGCGTGAAGAAGTTGACGAGGTTGCCGTCAGGGTCCCGGAGCAGCAGCGACCGGTTGCCCCAGGGCATCGTGGTGGGCTCGGTCACGAAGTCGGCGACGACATCGACCAGGTTCCGGTACACACCGTCCACGTCGGCGACGAGGAACTCGATGATCACGCTGTTGTTCTCGGCCGGACGGGCGGAGCCGGGGGCGAACAGAGCCACGGTGCGGGTGCTGCCGATCGCGAGGGTCGCTCCGGCGGTCCGCAGCTCGGCGAAGTCCTCGGTGGACCAATCGGCCCGCACTCCGGTGGCCCGCTCGTAGAAGTCGACAAGGCGCGCGATGTCGCCGGTGATGATCCGGGTCGAAACGAAGTCCATGGTGCTCTCCTCAGGTCGGTGAAGCCGCTGGTGAAGCGGCTGGTGAAGCCGTTGCACCTCCGACGCTAGAGCCAATAGTGGACAGAATCGGTCCGGTATCGACGCTAGGCTTCTGGACATGGCTCGACCCACCAGCCGCGTGCTCACCCTCCTGGAACTCCTGCAGTCGGGCGGGATCAGAACGGTGGCCGAACTCGCCGACCGGCTCGGCGTCGACGGGCGCACCGTGCGGCGGTACGTGGACCACCTGGTCGATCTCGACATCCCCGTCGAGGCGGTCCGTGGCCGCTACGGCGGGTACCGGCTCGCCCCCGGGTACCGCCTGCCTCCGCTCATGCTCAACGACGACGAGGCGCTCGCCGTGCTGCTCGGGCTCGTCGCGGGCCGCAGGACGGGGCTGCTGACGGCGACCGAGACCGCGGGCGAGACGGCGGCGGCCAAGATCCGCCGGGCCCTGCCCGAGCGTCTGGCCCGCCGGCTCGACGCCGTCATGGAATCCCTCGCCTTCACGGCGCCGCCCGGCGAGTCGGCCACCCCGGAGACCGGGGTCCTGCTCGCCGTCGCCGACGCGGTGCGTCATCGCCGACCGATCTCGATCAGGTACACCACCCGGGACGGCCGACGGAGCGAACGCACGCTGCACCCCTACGGGATCGTCACCCATGCGGGCCGGTGGTACGTGACGGGCACCGATCCCGGGATCGGCCAGGACCGGACGTTCCGGCTCGATCGCATCGCGGACGCGAGGACGCTGCCGGGCTCGTTCGAGCCGCCCGCCGGACTCGATCCGGCACAGCGCGTCCTGTCAGGGCTCGCCAAGGCCGCGTACCGGCACGAAGTGACCCTGCGGATCCACGGGACGCTCGAACAGATCCGCACCCGACTCCCCGCCAGCATCGCGAGCGTGGCGGATCCCGCGCCCGCCGAAGGCACGGATCCGCACACCGAGCGGTGGCACCACGTCGAACTGCGGGCAGAGCGGCTCGACTGGCTGCCTCCCGTACTCGCCTCGCTCGACCGGCCGTTCGTCATCGAGCGACCGGACGAACTCCGGGACCTCGTCATCGCGCTCGCCGACCGGCTCACCACCTCCGCCCGCCGAACCTGACCTCGCCATCCACCGCGAGAACCCCCGCTCCCTGCGGTGGAGGGAGCTCATGGCCTCCGCCTGCCGTTCGACGCTCGGGCCTCCCGCAGCCTCCTCACTGTCCAGCCGACGATCGCCCCCCGCACGAAAAGCCGTCAGCCTTCACTCGATCAGCTGAAAATCAGCCTTCCTGGCCCCATCGCAGCGAATCGCCGATTCGGGGTGAATCGGTACATATTGGCTAACATCGGCGACATGATGACACCTGAGAATCAAGGACTGGCACTGCAGATCCTGACCGACTGCGCCGCGGTCCGCGAGCTCGTGGACAGGTACGCGAAGGTGTTCGACGACCGCTCCTTCACTGTGATGCTGCCGACGCTGTTCGTGCCGGACGGCGAGATCGAGCTGCCTCCGGGCGGTCATCACGGCCTCGAAGGCATGGACGACTTCCACGAGGACGTGATGCGGCCCTTCGGCCCACGCAGCACCTCTTCACCAACACGCTCGTCGACATCGATGACGGCCGGGCCGCGTTCCAGGCCAACACCCACGTCACGCACACCGTCCTGAAGGACGACGGCACAGCGGATGACGACAACCTGTTCCTCGCCGGCGGCGTGCTGGCGGGCATCGCAGTCCGTAGCCCGGCTAGATGGCGATTCCAGAAGGTCACGCTCGACGTCGTCTGGCGACAGGGCGGGTTCGGTCCACCCGCACAGTAGAGCGATCACCACCCCATCGCTGAACACCGGCGTTCGGTCGGGGCCGTCACACTCCGACGGGCTGCCACTCCTGGTTGGTGCCGCCGGCGGCGGGCCACTGGATGATCTTGGCGCCGTCGTCGGTCGAGCCGCCGTTCACGTCCACGCACAGGCCGCTCCTGACGTTGATCAGGCGGTAGTAGCCACCGGACGTCGGTACGAGCTTCCACCACTGGTTGACGCCGTTGGTGTCCGACCACTGGTCGAGCGCCGTGCCGTTGGTGGTGGAGCCGCCGGGGTTGTCGAGCACCTTGCCGCTGTTGACGTTGGACAGGCGGTACGAGCCGTCGTGGTCGGGGAGCAGCTGCCACTTCTGGTTGGCGCTGCCGGACCAGGTGAACTGGATCGCGGCGCCGCCGTCGGCTGTGGAGGCACCGGAGACGTCGATGGCCTTGCCGCTCCTGCGGTTGACCAGTTTGAAGACTCCGGTGAGCAGGCCGATGGTGATCGTGGTGCTGGTGCCGGCGGTCAGCGACACGGTTCGGGCGTGGTTGCCCAGCGGGGACGTGGTCACCGTGGCGGCGGTGCTGACGGACGTGATGCCGCGTCGGCAGATGAAGGTGACGTCCTGGTCGATGTCCGAGGTGAGCTCGACGGTGGCGGTACGGGCCGCGGTGTCCCAGGTCAGGGACTGGACGCTGATGCGGTTGCGGCTGCGGACGCCCTTGATGGTGCCCTGGGCCAGCTGGTCGGGGAGGGCGGGGAGGATCTCCAGGACGCCGGGGCGGCTGTAGAGCAGTGCCTCGGCCAGGACGGCGGGGATGGTGTTGGCCGCGTCGCAGTTGTAGATGTCCAGGTCGGGGTTGTGGGAGGTCATGAGCGAGCGCCAGACCATGTTCTTGCCGTAGATCTTCAGCAGGTTGGCGTAGACGCCGGGGCCGTCCTTGAGGCGGGCGCGGGACAGGGCGCGGTGCAGGCTGCCGTGGGCCGAGAAGTTCGCGTCGGTGCGCAGGTCCAGGGCCCTGGCCGCGTACCTGACGAGATCGGGCTTCTCCTCGGGGTTGATCTCGTGCAGTGGCCAGGCGCCGTACATGTGCTGCACGTGCCGGTGGTCGTAGTGGTCGGTCAGGCCCGGCCAGGACCATTCGGCCAGCGCCCCGTCGCTGTTGACGGTGCAGTCGGGGAGCTTGGCGAGCAGGGCGGTCCAGCGGGCGACGCCCTGGCCGCTGCCCTGTTCGAGACCGAGTTGGTCGGCGGCGTCGATGGCGGCGTGCAGGGCGTGCCGGCCGGCCATGATGTCGCCGGTGGCGTTGATGGAGAAGGCCTGGCCCGTGCTGGTCGGGGTGTTCTCCATGGAGAAGGAGGGGACGAAGACGGCCTTGCCGTCGGAGTCGGTGCGGGTGAGGAAGTCCTCGTAGAACAGGGCGAGTTCCATCAGGGCGGGGCCGAGCTTGTCCCTCAGGAAGGCGGCGTCACCGGTGACCTGGTAGTACTCCAACAGGGGGTAGAGCATCCAGTCGGCGCCGCCGGTCCATGCCTGGCCGGGGAAGCCGGCGTTGTTGAAGTGCAGCATGTGCCCGTACTCACCGTCGGTGCGGGAGGGGGCCATGA
The DNA here is from genome assembly GCF_057158765.1 of Kitasatospora sp. NEAU-69. Classification (NCBI taxonomy): domain Bacteria; kingdom Bacillati; phylum Actinomycetota; class Actinomycetes; order Kitasatosporales; family Streptomycetaceae; genus Kitasatospora; species Kitasatospora sp. NEAU-69. The sequence goes on along the minus strand of NZ_JBWXUE010000010.1, from coordinate 138,620 downwards.
AGCCGCGGGCACCGTAGAGCCGGGCGGCGTTGTCGCGCCAGTGCGCCAACTGGCCGAGGACGAGGTCGAAGTACCCCTGCATGGCGTCGCTGAGGTCGAGGATGTTGCCGCCGGAGACCTGGAGGTTGATGTTGGCGTCGGTGGTGAAGTCATCGGCCCAGGAGCCGGCCCAGGTGCCGGTCCAGATGCCGGGCAGTCGGGGCGGCAGGACGCCGGTCGAGCTGACGAAGAGATAGCGGCCGGAGTCGTACATGCGCTCCAGCAGCGCGATGTCGACCGCGCCGCTGTTGGCCTTCTGGCGGGCGATGAGGTCGCTGGTGGCCAGTTGCCGGTCGGCGGTGGAGACGTTCAGGTCGATGCTGGAACGGTCGTACATCGCCTGGTGCTCGGGAGCGTGCCGGGCCAGCAGGGTGGCGTAGTCGGCGGTCAGCGAGGCCAGCGCGGTCTGCAGCGGCTTGGCGTCCCAGCCGGTGGAGGTCTCGTACCGGCCGAGCTTGGTCAGCAGCAGCACCTTGGTGGCCTTGGCGACCACGAGGGTGCTTCCGCTGGCCGTGATCGAGGCGCCGGCTCCGGAGACGACGACCCGGGTGACGCCCTCGTAGCCGAAGGCGCCCTGGCCGGCGGGGTAGGTGCCGCGCAGGTTCAGGTAGCCGTCGCCGCTGGAGACGGTGGCGGTGGTGGCGTAGGAGACGCTGGTCGGCGCGGAGTCCAGCGCGGTGTTGACGCCGAGGGTGGTGTCGACGGTGCGGCCGGTGGCGGGCAGCAGCTCGTGCACGATGACCTGGTCGGCGCGGGAGACGAAGACGTGACGCTTCCAGGTGCCGAAGGAGTCGGTCCAGGTGTGGGTGACCTCGCCGGTACGGAAGTCGGTGATCCGGGCGTAGTCGTTGACCGTGGTCATGCCCGGGGTGCTGAGCTGCAGCTCGTAGCCGGGGTGGAACGTCTGCGTCCACTTCAGGTTCCAGCCGTTGGCGAAGGTCGAGGCGGCCCCGGCGTAGTCGCCCGCCAGCGCCTTGTTCCGGGCCGGCTCCAGTACGGCGGTCAGGTCCGGGGGCATCGTGCTCCGGGTGCCGTTGGGCAGCACGAACCGGTGGTGGTTGAAGACCATCTTCTCGAGCGTGGGAGCTCCGTAGTACACGGTGCCGTACTCGCCGTTGCCGCTCAGGAAACCGTCGGTCCAGGCCGAGGCGGTGGCGCTGTCCCACATGCCGCGGTCCGGGAGGCTGACCTGGGGCGGGAGCGTGGCCTGCGGCGGGACGGCCGCGGCGGCCTGCTGGGCACCCACGAGCCCGGGCAGGGTCGTGGCGCCGGCGGTCAGCGCGGCGGCGGTGAGGAAGTGCCGGCGGTCCAGGGGGCGGTCGGGCAGATTCACGATGCGACTCCGTTGTCCGATGCCTGGCGGTGGGTGCGGCGGCCTACGGGGTCACGGTCAGCGCGGGCACCATGTCAGCGCTCGCGTTGGTGAGCTTCCCGGAGCCGGTGGCGCCTTCGGAGCTGACGAAGCGCAGCTCGTGGCCGGTGCCCGTGTCGCCGACGGCGAGCAGGAGCGTGGACTGCTTGGCCGCGAAGGCGTTCTGGACGAAGGGGGTGATGTCGACGGTGATGTCGCGGCCGTCGATGGCGTTGCCCTGGTGGGTCCCGCCGCCCTCGGGGATGACGGTCGAACCCAGGGCGAAGGTGGCCGACCGGGCGACGGAGGAGGTCGTGGCGGTGAAGCTCGGCCGGTTCGGCCAGGTCATCGTGCCGACCGGGCAGGACGTGCCGCCGCCGGTGCACGTGGTGTCGCTGACGGGCTGCACGAGCAGCTGGTCGGTGTCGGTCGGCGCAACCGTGGTGTAGCGGTGGCCGACGTAGGTGAGGTGGAGGGTCGCCTGGCTCGGTGCCCTGGTGAGGCCGCCGAGCGGGAACTGGAGGTAGGAGAGCTTCCCGTCCCCGGATCCCGTGGTGTACTGCTCGCCCATCAGGCCGTCACCGGTGTTGCGGGTGACGAGGGTCAGGTCCGCGGAGTTGTTCGTGCTCTGGTCGCCGGCCCACGCACCCACCCAGGTGTCGCCGCTGGTGACGGCGCCGGCCCTGACGTTCTGGGTCTGGCCGTTCGCGTCCGTGTAGGTGCTGGTCAGGGTGCCGACGCCGCTCGTGGTGAGCGGGAGCTGGCCGGTGTACTCGACGGGCTGCCCCGCGACGTGGAGGTTGTTCAGCGTCGCGTTCGTGACGCCGGTCATGTTGTTCGTGGTCTGCTTCGAGAACCACACGTCGTCGAGGTTGACGGTGGGGATGGGGGACTTGACGTATGTGTAGGTGTTTCCGGACCCGTCGGGGTTGGGGGCGTACCCGTAGTTGGCCTGCTGGTCGGCGGTGACGGTCTGGGTGGTTCCGTTGCCGCCGTTCACGCTGATCGATCCCGAACCGAACCGGGACGAGTCGATCGAGCTGTTCTTCACCACGAGGCTCAGGAGGCGCGGGTACGTGTTGGAACCGCTCATCACGGTGATGCCGCCGACCAGGGGCGACACCGAGTTGAAGTTGTCGAACGTGTAGTTGCCGATCTGGTGGCCGTTGGTCTGGTAGCCGAGGCGGATCGCGTTGCCGGCATTGACGGCCCAGTTCAGGGTGTTGCTGACCGAGATGTTGTTCGAGTCCTGCTCGTCCCAGTGGTTGGAGTCGAACCCGAGCTGGTTGGCGACGGCGTCGTAGGCGCCGATCGCGTTGACGTAGCCCTGGACGTCGGCGCTCGGGGTGCCGAGCTGGAAGTTGTTCCAGACGCCGGAGCCGAGCGGGGTGAACCCGTTACTGGGGTTGTAGTGGCCGGACGCGAACGCGTCGTCGTTGCCGAGGGTGAAGACGCCGTTGGCGGTGATGTCCCGGCCGCTCGCGAAGTCCGTGCCGTCCACCCACGGCTGGGCGTACGGGGTGAGGGCCTTGATGTTGTTGAACGTGACGCTGCTGGCGGTGTGGGTTTCGAAGTTCCACTGCTTCGCGTTGCGCTCGTAGGTGTCGTTGAAGGTGATGTTCGACGAGTGCATGACCATGACGCCGCCCTGGTGCTGGCTGCGGTAGGCGTCGTGCAGGTCACCGCCACCGGAGGAGTTGTAGTTCGCCACTCCGTTGACGTCGAAGACGCCGCGGCCGTCGATCTCGACGTTGTTCGAGCTGACGATTCCGATCGCCGGCTCGAAGGCCTCCATGTACGCCTGGACCCGGTTGACCAGCAGGGCCCCTTCGTCGGTGTCGATCTTCAGCTTGCCGCCCTTGAGCTTGCTGCCGTCCACACCGTTGACCTGCAGGCCCGACCACAGGTAGGTGCCGTTCGGGAAGTAGAGGGTGTCGAGCTGCGTGGGGTCGGCCTGGATGGTCCGGATCGCGGCCTGCAGGGCGAAGGTCTGGTCGCCGGCGGCCATCACCCGCTCGTTCGGGTAGCGCACGTTGGCGGTGTTAGCGCTCACAAGGCTGCCCGCCGAAGTGACCTGGCCGGCCGCGATGGCGGTGCCGTCGACGGTGCGTCCCGCCATGGAGCTGGTCGTCGCGGCCGGAGCGGTCTGGGCCGCGCTGTTCGGGTGCGCCGCGAGGTACTTGGCGGCGAACTCCTGGAAGTTGAGGACCCCGGTCTGCGGGTTGACGCCCGAACCGTCCGGCGCGTCCGTGGTGTCCGGCCGCTGCGACGGGTCCTCGATCGGGTCGTTGACGACCGCCAGATAGGGCTGACCGGCGGCGTTGGTCGAGTCGCCGTTGACCATCACGATCGCCTCGTTCAATCCGGCGCCCGACGCCATCCGGAACGTCAGGGTGTGCTTGTCCGGGCTCACCGACACGCTGCCGGCGGGGTAGTAGCGCGCCGGGTAGACGTTCACCGTGTTGACCGTGGTGCTGGGCAGCGTGACCGTGATCGTCGGCGTCCGGGAGCTCGACGCGAACCGCGCGATGTCGAAGTTGTGGCCGTTCTGGGTGTACTGCACGGCCTGGACGGGTGCACTGGCGACCTGCACCTGGTACTTGCCGGACGCCACATCCGGCGACGCCGTCGTCCCGCCGCCCACGCCCGACGGTGCGTAGGTGTGGACCGTGACAGGGGTGGCGGCGTGTGCGGAGACGGCGCCGGTGAGCAGGAGGCTCGCCACCGTGACGGCGGCGCCGACGGTGGCTGCGATGACGCGGTTGACGCGCGAGGCGCCCCGCGCCGGAGTGGGGTTCGAGTCGGCTTCGTCGCCGGCCGGTCGGATCATGCTGGTCTCTCCTCAGGACTGGACCGTTCCAGGTCCCTTCGGGCACTCACCTGGACGGTCCACAGCGTTGACCGATCCACGCGACCGGTGTGGCCGGGATGTTAATGGCGCGTTTCCCGGGACGTCAACGGTCCGCGCGCTCCCCGCACGTGGGACCGTGTACGACGTGCAGTGTTGCCCGGAGTTCACGTAACGGCTGCATCACGGTCTTCCGGCAACGCCTTGCCCTGGTGCGGCGCGTGATCCTACGCTGACGCCAATTCGTGGATCGATAAAAGTTCGGGAGCAGTCATGGTGACAATGGCGGAGGTGGCCGCTCGGGCAGGAGTCACCAAGCAGACCGTCTCCAACGTGGTGGCCGGCAAGAAGGTGCGGCCGGAGACCCTGGCGAAGGTGAACACGGCGATCGCCGAGCTCGGCTACAAGCCGAACCTGGTGGCGCGCTCGCTGCGCACCGGCAGCACCTCGACCGTGGGGCTTTTCGTGCCGTCGGTGGCCAATCCGTTCTACTCGGAGGTGGTCGAGGAGGTGGAGAACGTCCTGGTCGGCCACGGGTACAACCTGCTGCTGGCCACGACGCGCGACGATCCCGACTACACCCGGGCCCACCTGGAGAACCTCGCCGCGCGCTCGGTGGACGCACTGCTGGTCGCCGGGGACAAGGGCGTCGAGCAGCAGCTGCCGATGCTCAACGCGGCCGCCTTCCCGGTCGCACTGTTCGCCTGGGAGGGCGACCCGCCGACCACGCTCCCGGTGGTGTCCATCGACTACGAGCACGCCGGCTTCCTGGCCGGGCGCCACCTGCGCGAGCTCGGCCACCGGAACGTCGCGGTGATCGCCGACCTCCCCGCCCACACGCTGCGCGTCGCCGGGTTGCGCCGGGCGTTCGCCGCCGACGGGCTGGCCATCGACGACCACCAGGTGTTCACCCGTACCAGCGACGACGCGGCCGGCGGGTACGACGCAGCCTGCGCGGCACTGGACGCCGACCCGGAACTGACGGCGCTCTTCGCCACCCACGACGTCCTGGCCGTCGGCGCCATCGAGGCGGTGGTCCGGTCCGGGCGGCGGGTCCCCGAGGACGTCAGTGTCGTCGGCTTCGACGACATCGCGGTGGTCGGACGCATCGACCCGGCGCTGACCACGGTCACCTTCCCGAAGCGCGAGATGGCCCAGCAGGCCGTCGAACTGCTGCTGCGCGCCGTCGACTCCGGCCGGCCGCCGACCAACGTCATCTCGCTGCTGCGCCCGACCCTGACGGTCCGGGCCAGCAGCGCCCCGCCCCGAGCAACCGCCTAGCGCCTAGCACCTGGCGCCTGTCCGGCGGATCCTGCCGGGCAGGCCCCCAGCACCCGAAGCCGCTCGACCCGCACGTGATCCAGGGAGCCGGCGGCAGGCTCCGCTGTGCCCTCCCCCGTCACCTCGACGACTTCCGAGAGGACTCTCACCGATGAACGACCCCGACCCCGACGCCTACGTCGAAGACCGGTCACCGGGCACCGGACGGCTGCGGCCGCGCGCCGCGTTCGCCTCCGACCTGCCCGCGATCGCGCTCGACGGCGACTGGAGATTCCGCCTGGCGTCAGGGCTGGACGACCTCACCGGGGACTTCGCCACACCGGACTTCGACGACGCCGGCTGGGACATGCTCGCCGTGCCGTCCTGCTGGCAGATGACCGGCCTGCCCGGCGAGCCGCGCTACGGCACCCCGGCCTACACCAACATCCTCTACCCGTTCCCGGTCGACCCGCCGCGGGTGCCCCGGCAGAACCCGACCGGCGAGTACCGTCGCGAGTTCGAGGTTCCGGACGGGTTCCCGGCGGCGGCCGCAGTGCTCCGGTTCGAGGGGGTCGACTCCGCGTTCGCGGTCTGGCTCAACGGCGTCCGGCTCGGCGACGGCAAGGGCAGCCGGCTGACGAGTGAGTTCGACGCCGGCGCCGCTCTGCGGCCGGGCCGGAACGTGCTCGCGGTCCGCGTGCACCAGTGGTCGTCCGGCAGCTACCTGGAAGACCAGGACATGTGGTGGCTGTCCGGGATCTTCCGGTCGGTGTCCGTGGCCGCCCGCGGTGTCGAGGACTTCTTCGTCCACACCGCCTACGACCACACCACGGGCCGGGGCAGCCTGGCCATCGACGTCACCGCCCCGACCCGGGTGTCGCTGTCGGTGCCCGAGCTCGGCATCACCGCCGCCGACCCGGCCGGACCGCACGTGATCGACGGCGTCGAGCCCTGGTCGGACGAGAACCCGCGCCTGTACTCGGGGGAACTCGTCTCGGAGGCCGGGGAGCGGATCCCGCTGCGCATCGGCTTCCGCACCGTGGCGGTCGTGGACGGGGTCCTGACCGTCAACGGCCGGCCGATCTCCCTGCGGGGCGTCAACCGCCACGAATGGCACCCGCTGACGGGGCGGACCCTGACCGAGGACACCATGGTGGCCGACGTGCTGCTCATGAAGCAGCACAACATCAACGCGGTGCGCACCAGCCACTACCCGCCCGACCACCGCTTCCTGGACCTGTGCGACGAGCACGGACTGTGGGTGTTCTGCGAGGGCGACCTCGAGACGCACGGCTTCGAGCCCGGCGGCTGGCGGCGCAATCCCAGCGACGACCCCGCATGGCGCGAGGCCTACCTGGACCGGACCGCGCGGCTCGTGGAACGGGACAAGAACCACCCCTCCGTCATCGTCTGGTCGCTGGGCAACGAGTCCGGCACCGGGGCGAACCTCGCCGCCGCGGCCGCATGGATCCGGCAGCGCGACGACAGCCGCCTGATCCACTACGAAGGCGACTGGGCGAGCTGCTCCTACGTGGACCTGTACTCCCGCATGTACATCGGCGTGGACGAGCTGGCCGCCGTGGGGCGCGGCCAGGAGGCCCCGACCGCCGATCCGGCCGACGACGCCCACCGCCGTTCCCTGCCGGCCGTGCTGTGCGAGTACGGACACGCCATGGGCAACGGCCCCGGCGGCCTGTCCGAGTACCAGCAGGTCATCGAGACGCACCCGCGCCTGGCCGGTGGCTTCATCTGGGAGTGGATCGACCACGGGATCGCCCGGATCACCGAGGACGAGGCCCCCCGCTCCTTCTACGCCTACGGCGGCGACTTCGGAGAGGAGGTCCACGACGGCAACTTCGTCGCCGACGGGCTGCTCTTCCCCGACCGCACGCCGTCGCCGGGCCTGGTCGAGTACAAGAAGGTCATCGAGCCGGTCCGGATCCACATCGACCCGGCGGCACAGCAGATCACCGTGCACAACCTGCACCACGTCCGCGACAGCGCTCACCTGGACTTCCGGTGGAGCGTCGAGGACGACGGCGAGCCGGTGGGCACCGGCAGCCTGACCGTGCCTGCGGTCGCACCGGGCGGGACGACAGCCGTCGCATGGCCCGCCGAGCTGGCCGCCGCGCTCGATTCTGCGCGCAAGAACGGCTCCGGCCACGAGGTGTGGCTGACCGTGACCGCGGCGCTCGCCACCGATGAGACCTGGGCCGCGGCTGGCCACGAGATCGCCTGGGGCCAGGGGCTGGTGGTTCCGGCCCGCTCGCTCATCCCCTTCACGCCGGCGTCGGCGACCGCCCACGACGGGTACCTCGCGCTGGGTCCCGCGCGGTTCGACATCCACACCGGCGCGCTCGTCCGGCTCGGCGCCGTGGAACTCGACGGCCCGAGGCTCGACGTCTGGCGCGCCCCGATCGACAACGACCTGCTCAACGCCTTCGGTGAGCCGCAGATCCCTGCCTGGCTCGCCGCCGGACTGCACCGGATGCGCCACGAGGTCCTGGCCATCGAGCCCGACGCCTCGGGACTCACGGTCACCGCCCGGCTCGCCGCCGCCGGGTCCTCCTCCGGACTCGACGTGGTCTACCGCTGGACGGCCTGCGAGGGACCGGTCGCGGACCGGGCCCGGCTCCGGCTGGAGACCACCGTCACGCCCGACGGCGCCTGGTCGGTGCCGCTGCCCCGCCTGGGCGTCACGATGTCGCTGCCCGGCGCCGACGCCGAGGTCGAGTGGTTCGGCCCCGGTCCTGGTGAGGCCTACCGCGACTCGCGGGCCGCGGCGCGCGTCGGCCGGTACCGGTCGACCGTCTCGGCCATGCAGACCCCTTACGTCCGCCCGCAGGAGAACGGCAACCGCCACCACGTCCGCCACGCCCGGATCACGGCCCCGGGCGGCGCCCTGCTCATCACCGGCGACCCGGTCATCGACCTGACCGTGCGCCCCTGGAGCACCGAGGCCCTGACCGCCGCGACCCACCAGCACGAACTGGTACCCGGCGACAGGCTCCATCTCCACCTGGACCAGGCGCACCACGGCCTGGGCAGCGCGGCCTGCGGACCGGGCCCCTCGGCCGCGTCCGTCCTGGCAGCGGTCCCGACCGCATTCGCCGTCGAGTTCAGCACCGACTGGTAGGCGGTCGCAGCCCGCCCGCCCGGCAGCGATCCAGCAAGGCCCCCCACCCACCGTCAGCAAGAGGTTCCCGCACATGGACAGCAGCACCATACGCACCCGCAGATTCCTCGCGTTCGCCACCGTGGCGGTCCTCGCGGCCGGCGTCAGCGCCTGCAGCAGCAGCTCCTCCGCCGGCCCCGCCGCCGAGCCGAGCCAGAACGGCCCGGTGAGCATGGAGTTCTGGGGCTGGGCGCCCGGCTACGACAAGATCGCCGACGAGTGGAACACCGCCCACCCGAACGTCAAGGTCACCTTCAAGAAGATCCCGTCGGGCGGCAAGGGCGGCTACACCCAGATCGCCGATGCGATCACCGCCGGCAAGGGCCCGTGTCTGGCCCAGATCGAGTACGGCACCATCCCGTCGATGCTCGTGAAGAACACGGTCATGGACATCACCCAGTACGCGAGCGCCGACATGGCCAAGTACGTCCCGTCGGCCGTCTCGGCCACCAGCATCGGCGGCAAGATCTACGGAGTCCCGGTGGACGTCGGCCCGATGGTCCTGTTCTACCGCGCGGACCTGTTCACCAAGTACGGCATCACCAAGCCGCCGGCCACCTGGGACGAGTACCAGGCCGACGCCCAGAAGGTCGCCGCCGTCGACCCGAGCGTGAAGTTCGGCACCGCCCCCACCGACGGCAACGAGATGGCGGCGTTCACCCTCCAGACCGGGCAGTCCTGGTACTCGACCAGCGGGAACAGCTGGACCGTCTCCGTCGACAACCCCGGCACGCAGAAGGTCGCCGCCTACTGGCAGGGCCTGAAGGACAAGGGCCTGGTGATGAACAACGACAACGCCTGGGACCCGCAGTTCGACAAGGCCGCCGAATCCGACAAGGTGGTGACCTTCGTCAACGCGGCCTGGGCCGCCGGCGGCCTGAAGGACGACCTGAAGGACCAGTCCGGCAAGTGGGCGGTCGCCCCGATGCCGACCTGGGGCGCCGGCGACACCAAGACCTCCAGCAACGGCGGCTCGGCCACCTCGGTGATGACCGGGTGCAAGACCCCCCGCGAGGCCGAGCAGTTCGCCGCGTTCCTGTCCACCGACCCCCAGGCCGTGAACACGGGCATCACCGTCGGCGGCATCTACCCGGCCTCGACCGCCGGGCAGGACGACCCGTCCCTCGCGGCGGGTGACCCGTACTTCGGCGGCAAGAACGTCAGCGACGTCTACAAGTCCTCCGCCGCGCAGATCCCCACCGGCTGGACCAATGGCCCGACCTACCAGCAGGTCGAAACGGACTTCACCGCCGCCATGGGCCAGGGCAGCATCCCGGACGCCGTCAGCAAGGTCCAGACATCGACCGTCGCCGCGATCAAGCAGCTCGGCCTGTCGGTGACCGGAGGCTGAGGCAGCGGAACTCCAGCCGCCCCGAAGGGTTCCCGCGGCCGCCCGCACCGGGCGCCGCGGGAACCCGCCCCCCTGACGAAGAACCGCCGACGAACCGCCGACGAACCGCCCAGCGAGGTTTCCATGAGCAGTACCAGCAGCGCCCGGACCGCGTCGCCGCCACAGCCGGTGGCCGTAGTCCCCCGCGGCGCCTCCCCGGCCGGCCGGCCCCGGCGCGCCGGCCGCCGCCCCGCCGCGCTGACCGCGTCCGGGTTCCTGGCGCCGTTCGCGGCGCTGTTCCTCACCATGATGGTCGCGCCGATCGGCTACGCGGTCTACGAGAGCTTCTTCACCGTCAAGCGCGCCGGGCTGTTCGGCGGCACGCAGTCCACCCGGTTCGCGGGACTGTCCAACTACCTCGCGGCCTTCCGCGACCACGACTTCATGGCGTCGATCGTCCGGGTCGTGCTGCTGGGCTGCGTCCAGGTCCCGGTCATGCTCGGCCTGGCCCTGCTGCTCGCGCTGCTGCTGGACTCCCACTCGGCCCGGCTGCGGAAGACCTTCCGGTTCGTCTACTTCCTGCCGTACGCGCTGCCGGGGGCGATCGCCGCGGTGATGTGGTCCTTCCTCCTGGTGAAGAGCCTTTCGCCGTTCACCGGCCCGCTGTCCCACATCGGGATCTCCACCGACTTCCTGTCACCGTCATGGGTCCCGGTCTCGATCGGGAACATGATCACCTGGGGCTGGACCGGCTACAACATGCTGATCATCTACTCCGCGCTGCAGACGGTCCCCGGCGAGGTGGTGGAGGCCGCCGCGCTCGACGGCTGCACCGGATGGCGCCTGGCGTGGCACGTGAAGATCCCGCTGGTGCGCCCTGCGCTGGTGATGACCACGATCTTCTCCATCATCGGGACGGCGCAGCTGTACACCGAGCCGGCGGTGCTGGTCGGCGCGCGCATTCCGGGCGTCTCGCCGAAGTTCTCCCCGATCATGAACACCACCCTGGGCATGGACGTGGGCGGCCAGAACCTGGCCGCCGCCGAGTCCGTCGTGCTCGCCCTGGTCACCCTCGTGCTCTCGTTCGGATTCCTGAAGTACAACCAGCGCAAGGGAGCGATGGCATGAGCGTGGTCCTGGGCAGCCGACCGGCCCGATCGACCCGACCCGCCCGACCGGCTCGACCGGCCCGCCGCGGCAGCGAGACCGCGAGCAGGGTCGTCGTCAACGGCGTGCTCGGCCTGATGGCCCTCTACACGCTGATCCCGCTGTGGTGGCTGTTCGTCTCCGCGACCAGGGGCTCGGGTTACCTCTACACCGGTACGCCACTGTGGTTCTCCCACTTCGACCTGATCACCAACATCAGGAGCGTGCTGAGTTTCGACGGCGGCGTCTTCTCCACCTGGCTCGCCAACAGCGCGCTGTACAGCCTCGTCGGCGCGACCGTCAGCACCCTGCTGTCCGCGATGGCCGGCTACGCGCTGACCAAGTTCAGCTTCCGCGGCCGCGAGGGCGTCTTCAACGTCATCCTCGCCTCGGTCCTCATACCGGCGCCGATGTTCGCCCTGCCGCTGTTCCTGCTCATGGCCAAGCTCAACCTCACCGACTCCTACTGGTCGGTGCTGCTCCCCAGCTGCGTCAGCCCGTTCGGCGTCTACCTGTGCCGGACCTTCGCCGGGTCGTCCGTCCCGGACGAACTGCTGGAAGCCGCGCGGATCGACGGAGCGGGCGAGGCGCGCACCTTCTTCAGGATCGCGCTGCCGCTGATGGCCCCGGCGCTGGTGACCGTCTTCCTGTTCCAGTTCGTCGCCATCTGGAACAACTACCTGCTGCCTTCACTCATGCTCAACTCCGCCTCGCGACTGCCGGTGACGGTCGGCCTGGTGCAGTGGCGGTCGGAGTTCGCCAACGGCGTGCCACCGCTGCTGCCGATCACCGGTGCCTTCCTGTCGCTGATCCCCCTGCTCGTCGCCTTCATCAGCCTCCAGCGGTTCTGGCGCAAGGGCCTGACCGCCGGCGCCGTCAAGTAGCCGCCCCGGCCCATGGTGCCGGGCACCGATCGATCGACCCGAGGAGCAGGAGGCACGATGCCCCGTCAAGCACCTGATGCCGCGATGCTCACGCGGGAGCGCCGGGACCTCATCCGCGCCGAGCTACAGTCCTCCGGTGCGGTCCGCAGCATGGAGTTGAGCACTCGGTGGGACGTCTCGATCGTGACGATCCGCCGCGACCTGACTGCCCTGGAGGCCGCAGGGCACGCGGCGCGGGTGCACGGCGGAGCGCTCAAGGGGCCGGTTGCGGCGCACGCGCCGCAACCGGTCCCCGATCGAGCCGGCGAACAGCGCGCGGGACTGCGGGCGATCGCGGTCGCGGCGGCGGGCACCGTACGACCGGGCATGACCGTGGCCCTGTGCGGCGGACCGGCGATAGAACTGCTGGCAGCCGAACTGACGGAGCACCAGGGCATCACCGTGGTGACCAATTCACTCGGAGTCGCCGCCCTCCTCCACAGCACGAGCCGCACCTCGCCCAAGCTGATCCTGAGCGGTGGTCAGCGCGGACGAGGCGGGCTGCTCGCCGGGCCGATCGCCATCGGAGCACTGACGAGCGTCCGGGTGGACACGGTGTTCGTGGACTGCGCCGGTGCCGATCCCGACGCAGGACTGACGGTCGACGACCTCGCCGAGGCGGAGTTACGCCGCCGGCTGTTCCGCTCAGCCGGCCGGCGAGTCCTCCTGGCCGAGTCCGCGGTCTTCGGCGCCCGTGCCTTGGCAGCCTTCGCGCCGCTGTCGGACCTCGATGCCGTCTTCGCCGAACGCGACGACTCCCCCAATCCGACACGCAACACGGTCCTCGCGGCGATCGGCCGGTAGGGAATCATCCGGCTCTGTCGAGGCGCAAGGTCACTGGAACGGGCAACGGCGTCAGCTCGTGAACGTCCCTATCAGGATCGAGGTCCACCAGGCGACCTGTGACACGATCGCTGCGCAGCCGGCCCGCCACAGGTAGGACATGGGCAGGTCCCGCCAGCGGCTCGCCGTGGTCACAGCGGGGAGCGTGTTGCGCAGCCGGTTGGCGAAGACGCCGTTCAGTGCCGCGACCAGAGCCGCGGTCAGGTTGACATCCGTCCATCGGTCGCTGAAGTCCGGCTGCAGGGCCGTGCCGGAGACAGCGAGGCCGAGGAATCCGGTCCAGATCAGCCACTCCGCACGGGCGGAGAACGCGAGCAGGGTCGACAGCCTGGTGCGGCCCGCCAGTACCGCGAGGCCCATCCCGTCCACGGCGAGCACCGCGCCGAATCCGACCGCCAGGCTCAGGAGGTGGACGTCGAGCGCCACCGCTCGAGCGCCCGGCCCGGGATTCATGTGCCTGGACGCGAGGATGACGGCGTACCAGCCGATGCAGACCGCGGCAACACGCCAGATGGTTCTCTGCAGGGGGTCGGCGTCAGCGCAGCAGTGGTGGGGAGTCGGAGCGTTCACGTCGAGATATTAGCTTAGCCTTGCCTAAATACTGGCCGCGCGTCAGCCCGTGGGTGTGCCGATCTGGTCGCGCTCCAGGACGGAACGCAGGTCCGAGAGGGCCTGCGCGGCGGCCGCCATGGGGGACGCCTCGAGTGCGCCTACGATCAGCTCGGCCAGCCGCTCGGTAAAGGTCCCTTCTGCCGCGTTGACCAACTGCAGGCCGTCGTCGGTCAGTTCCAGCAGTGACGACCGGCGGTCCGACGGGTTCGGCATGCGGGTGACCCATCCCTGCCGCTCCAGGCGATCGACCCCCTTGCTGGTGGCCCCGATGCCGATAGCGAACTCGGCCGCCAGATCCGCCACCCGGGCCCCGGGGTGGTCGCGGAGGTGGCGCAGGAACTCGAACTGCGAGGTGACGATCCCGTGCCGCTCGCGAAGACGGTCGTTGAGGGCGTTGTACAGCCGCGTCTCGCATCGGACGAGGTCGGCGAAGAAGCTCGGGAGGTCGACCGTCTCACCGCTCACTTTGGATGCCATGGCATATAGTCTACGTTAGATGCCACGGCATATAGTTCCGAAGAAGCTACTTGCGACAGGAGCACACTTCATGAGCAGGGAACAGCGCACGCAGCTCAGCGCGATGCTGCGGCAGCCCCGGCCCGACGGCCCGCAGTCGGTCGAGGCGATCCGAGCCGGATTCAAGGCGATGATGGCGCAGATGATCGTCCCGGACGGCCTCCGCACCACCGAGACGGCGCTCGGCGGCCGACCGGCGCTGTACGTCGAGCCGGGCAACGGAACGCGCAACGGAACGCGCAACGGGACGATCCTGTACTTCCACGGCGGCGGCTGGGTGTTCGGCTCCCCCGAGACCGCGCTGTCGCTGACGGGCAACCTCGTGGCCAGGACCGGGTTCACGGCGTACTCGCTGGACTACCGGCTCGCCCCCGAGCACCCGTTCCCGGCCGCGATCGAGGACGCGCTGAGCGCCTACCGCGCCCTCCTCGACAGCGGCGAGGACCCTTCGACCATCGCGTTCGCCGGGGACTCCGCCGGCGGCGGCCTCAGCGTCACCACCTGCCTCGCGGCACGCGAGGCCGGTCTCCCGATGCCCGCCGCGATCGTGGCCTTCTCCCCCGGCCTCGACGCCACCCGGACGGGCGAGAGCATGGACACCAAGGCCGGCATCGACCCGTTCTTCACCCACGAGGGCCTGGGACGCACCGGGGCCATGTACCTGGCGGGAGCCGACCCGCACCAGCCCATGCTCAGCCCCGCCCTCCTCGCCGACCTGACAGGCTTCCCGCCGATGCTCCTCCAGGCGGGCACCGACGAAATGCTCCTGGACGACTCCACCCGCATGGCCACCCGCGCCCGCGCGGCCGGAGTGGACGTGATCCTCGACATCACCGCCGACGTACCCCACGTGTTCCAGTCCTTCGCCGGCGTGCTCGACGAGGCAGACCAAGCGCTGGACCGCGCAGCCCTCTTCCTCACTCAGCACGTCCACGATCCCGGCACCGCGGCCAAGTCGGCCCGGTAAGTCTCCGAAACCCGACTGACACAGGCTCGTCAGTGCGACACGATGTCCGTCTGTCGTCCAGGCGAGTGAAAGGCAGTCCGCATGCCGCACCCTGCACCGCGACCGATTCCCGACTCGACCGACCTGCTCACCGCGGAACTGGTGGCGGACGTGGCCGCCCCCGTCACGCCGGCCATCTCGCCGGACGGTCGCCTGGTCGCCTATGGCGTGGTCGCGAACAGCGGAAGAAACGGACGTCCGCACAGCTCCATCTGGGTCGCCGCCGCCGATGGCAGCGCAGCCCCGCGCAGGCTGACCGACGGCACCGCCCGCGACGCCGCCCCGAAGTGGGCGCCGGACTCGGCTTCGCTGTTTTTCAGCTCCGAGTTTTTCAGCTCCGACCGCGAGGAGCCGGGCACCGCTCAACTCCGGCGGATCCCCCTGGACGGCAGCGAGGACATCACCGAGGCAGAGTCCCTGACCAGCTGGCGCGGGGGCATCGGCGACCACTACCCGCTCGCCGACGGCCGCACCGTCGCGCTGCTCGCCGAGGACGAGCCCACCGCGGAGGACGAACGCCGGGAGGCCGAAGGCGACGACGCGAAGGTCTGGGGCCGACACCTCCCGGTCACCCGGCTGCGCCTGCTCGACCTGGCGACCGGCGTGGTCCGCACCGTGGACGGCCTCGGGGACCGCCATGTCGTGGAGGTGACCCAGCGTCCGGACGGCGGCCCGCTGGCCGTGCTGAGCTGGGCCACCCCCGAGCTCGACCCCGGCGTCACGACGGCAGGACTGCATCTGGTCGCCCCGGAGACGGGAGCCATCCAGGACCTGGGCCCGGTCGGAGTCGAGGCCCAGTCCCCGGTCTGGTGGAATCACGACGGTGACTGGCATCTGGCCCATCTGGCGGTGACCCCTGGGCACTTGGTGGGCGCGCTCGCCGTGATCGACACGGTCCCACCGGCGACCGGCCCGGCCGTCGAACAGCGCAACCTCACGCTCGGCATGTCCGCCTGCCCCACCGAACTGGTGCAGGTCGCCGACGGGCCGCCGCTGGCGCTGTTCGCCGACGGGCTGGACACCGCGCTGCACCGGCTCGATCCACAGTCACTGCGGTTCCACCGGCTGTCCTGCACGCCCGGCATGCTCGCCGGGCTCACTGCGAGCCACTCCGGAGAGACCCTCGCCGTGCTGATGAGCACCGCGCGCGAGCCCAGGAACGTCCACGCGGGACCCACCGGCGGGCCACTGCTCCGGCTCAGCGACACCTCTCCCGAACTGCGCAGGATCCGCTGGGGTGTTCAGGAGCGGCTCAGCTACCAGACGGCCGACGGGCTCCAGTTGGACGGCCTGCTGATCCTGCCGGCCGGGCGGACTCGGGACGAAGGTCCGTTCCCGCTCGTCACCCTGGTCCACGGCGGCCCTTACTTCCGCCATGCCGACGAGTTCACGCTCACTGTGGTCGACTGCGGCCAGTGGCTGGCGACCGCCGGATACGCGGTCTTCCTGGCCAATCCCCGGGGCGGATCGGGCCACGGCCACGAATTCGCCGCCGTGGTGGCGGGCGCGGTGGGCGGCGACGAGTGGACCGACATCCTCGCCGGGATCGACCTGCTGGTCGCCGAGGGAGTCGCCGATCCCGAACGCCTGGGCATCTCCGGCTGGAGCCACGGCGGTTTCATGGCGGCCTGGGCCATCGGCCGGACCGAGCGGTTCAAGGCCGCAGTGATGGGCGCCGGCATCAGCGACTGGGGCATGCAGGCCGGGACCGGCGCGTGGGGAATCATGGACGCGGCACTCGGCGGCAGCACCGGCTGGGACGGGCCGGGACCGCACCTCCACGACCGGAACAGCCCGATCTCCTACGTGCCCCGGATCCGCACCCCGATCCTGATCCTGCACGGCGAGGAGGACACCAACGTCCCACTCGGCCAGGCGGTCCACTTCCATCGCGCACTGCGACACTTCGGCGTCGAGCAGGAGTTCGTCGTCTACCCCCGAGAGGGCCACGGGCTCCACGAGCGCGCCCATCAACTCGACGCCCTCCGGCGCATCCGCGCCTGGTACGACCGCTGGCTGTAGGCCCGCACTCTCCTCGTAGCGGTCGGCGTCATAGCCCGGCGACGGCCCGCACCACACGGTGCAGGCCGTCGCCCACAGCCTTCTATAACAGCCTTCAGGCGGTGAGGGTCAGCCGGTGGCCGCCTGGCGGGACCAGACGGCGGTCGGGCGGTCCTCCCGGAGCAGGTCGTCCTGGTGGTCCCCGCCGTGGGCGACCATGATGACGCGGTACTGGTCCTCGTGGAAGACCCAGTACCAGTGCTGGCCGCCGTTCGGGTCGTCCCGGCCGGGGACGGGGAGGAAGGCGTCGACGCGGGTGACGCCAAGTAGCCGGGAATCCCCACCGGAGCAACAGGAGTGACACGTGCTCAGCAAGACCCGGATCGCCGTGGCCGCCGCGGCGGGAGCCACGATCCTCGCGACCACGAGCGGCACCGCCCTGGCGGCCCCGCGCGCCGTCCAGCCTCAGACCGTGACCAGTCCCGTCATCGAGGGCGGCGCCGACGGCAAGCCCCACCTGCTGCTCTGCCCGCCCGACGAGAACGTCCTCAGCGGTGGCTTCTCGGTAACTCCCGCTGCAGGAAGGATTTTTGACCGAGAGCCGGCCGACCTGCTGGAGAGCCGCGCCAACGAGGACGCCACCGGCTGGATCATCACCGTGCGCAAGAACGACACCCCGCCGCGGGGCGGCGAGTCCAGGCCCGCGAACCTCACCATCCGCATCGTGTGCACCCAAGGCGAGAACACCCCCACGCCCAGCGGCTGACCGCCGTCCATGCGACGGCCTCCGCTGCGCGACGGCCGTCGCGGCTCAGGCGGCCGAAGCGGCGGAGCGCAGCCGGGCGGCGGAGCGGGCGAGGCGGAACGCGGCGAGGAGTGTCGGGCAGAACCCGATCGCGCAGGCCACGAGGAGGCCGGCCGGGGTCAGCCCCGCGGAGGAGGCGACGGCGAGGGCCGCCAGGGGCGTGAGCAGGATCGGGCTGAGCAGGAGCAGCGTGGCCTGCTTCTTCTCCCGTCCGGTCCACTGCGGGGACTTCGCGAGCCGGACGGCCGCGACGACGGCGCTGAACAGCGCGAGGCCGGGCCCGACCGCCGGGACGAGGAGCAACGGCATCGCCAGGACGGCGAGGGCCAGGGTCGTCGTGGTGTGGCGGCCGGTCTGCGGCTCGGGCCGGGCGCGACCCTCCTCGGCGAGCGCGGCGTCGGCGATCCGCCGGGGGCTGCCGAGCTCTTCGAGGACGCGGCGGACGGCGTCGTCGTCGGCGCCGTCGGCTGCGTCGGCTGCGTCGGCTGCGTCGGCTGCGTCGCTCTCGCTCTCGGCGAGCGCGACCTCGACGTGCTCACGCAGGTCGGCGAGCAGTTCGCGTCGGCGTTCGGCGGGCAGCGGCGCGGTGTACCGCTCGACGGCGTCGAGGTGGGCACGGACCAGGGGGTGCTCGGTGGGGTTGTTCACGGGGTGTCTCCCGGGGCGAGTACGTGATCGACGGTTTCGCGGAAGGCGGGCCACAGCGTGGCGAACTCCTTGAGCGCGCTGTGCCCGGCGTCGGTGAGGGTGTAGTAACGGCGAGACGGCCCACTGGCCGAGTCGCGCAGGAACGTGTCGGCGAGCCCGGCCCGCCGCAGCCGCGACAGCAGCGGGTAGATCGTGCCCTGACTGGTCGCCAGCGCCGGGAACCGCCCGAGCTCCTGCAACAACTCGACGCCGTACCGCGGCTCGTCGCGCAGCAGCGCGAGCACGCAGTACTCCAGTACGCCCTTGCGAAGTTGCGTCGCCACCGGCCCATCCGCAGCGCCGTCGGCGCCGCCCTTATGGCTTGCGATGCCAGGTACCATGCATCACAAGATAGCATGCAAAGCATGCAACCAGCGGCACCACACCGATGTCACAGAGTGGCCGTGTCGATGACGAATCGGTAGCGGACGTCGCTCGCGAGGACCCGCTCGTAGGCGTCGTTGATCTCGTCCGCGCGGATCAGCTCGATCTCGGCCGCCACGGTGTGCTCGGCGCAGAAGTCCAGCATCTCCTGGGTCTCCGCGATGCCGCCGATCCCCGAACTGCTCATGCTGCGCCGGTCGCCGAACAGCGACTGGAGCACGATCTGCACCGGCTCCTCCGGAAGACCGAGGTTCACCATGGTCCCGTCGGTGCGCAGCAGTGAGGTGTAGGCGGCGAAGTCCAGCGGGGCGGAGACGGTGTTGAGGATGATGTCGAACCTGCCCGCCAGCTCCTCGAAGGTCCCCGGGTCGCTGGTGGCGTGGTAATGGTCGGCGCCCAGCCGCAGGCCGTCACTCTTCTTGCGCAGGGACTGGGACAGGACGGTGACCTCGGCACCGAGCTCGTGCGCGATCCGCACGCCCAAGTGCCCCAGGCCGCCGAGTCCGACGATCGCGACCCTCGTGCCGGGGCCGGCGTTCCAGTGCCGCAACGGTGAGTAGGTGGTGATGCCGGCACAGAGCAACGGGGCGGCCACGTCCAGGGACAGGCCCTGCGGGATGCGGACGACGTAGTTCTCGTCGACGACGACCTGCTGCGAGTAGCCACCGTAGGTGGGCTGCCCGTCCTTGCCGACCGCGTTGTAGGTCCAGATCGGGCCGTCGGCGCAGTACTGCTCCAGGCCCGCCTTGCAGTTGTCACACTCGCGGCAGGAATCGACCATGCAGCCCACGCCCACCCGATCCCCCACCTGGAACCCGCTCACCCCGGGCCCGACCGCGGAGACCACCCCCGCGATCTCGTGGCCGGGCACCATCGGGAAGATCGCCTTGCCCCAGCCCTCGCGGACCTGGTGGATGTCGGAATGGCAGATACCCACGAACGCGATGTCGATCTGCACATCTCGCTCACCGACCGTGCGGCGCTCGATGGTCGTCCGCTCCAGCGGGGCCTTGGCGGCGGGTGCGGCGTAGGCGGCAACAGAGGTCATGGAGTCCTCCCGAGGGTGCTCCTGGTCGTGCCGGCAGACTGCCTCCATTGTCGGCGCCTCGGAGCACCGGTGCGACTCCCGGCCAGCCGCCCGACCTGCCTGCTCCTGCCCGTCAGCGCGGGTACACGCGACCACAAGGTGCTGGTGGCCTCGCCGGCCGCAGCGCGCCGGCATCCCCGGGCTCAGGGCGCGGTGGCTTCCCAGGCCGCCTCGATCATCCGGAAGACCTCGTCCACCGTGGCCCCGGGATCGTCCGCCCGGCAGGCCAGCGCGTAGGCGTCGATGGTGAACCGCGCGGTCGCCCGGCAGGCCGTCGCGCTCCGGGCCAGGTGGGAGTCGGCGGCCAGCGCCGCTGCCAGCGCCTGCGCGTGACGCAGGCTCATCGACTCCTCGTATTCCCGCAGGGCGGGTGATTCCTCGATCATGCGCCGGACGGGGGCACTGCCCTCCGCCGTGCAGTGCCGCACCAGGGCCTGGACCTCGCGGTGCAGCGCCGGGATGAGCGGCTCGTGCGGAGGCCGGTCGGTCACCGCCCGCGTGAGGCGCTGCTCGAAGTCCTGGTCGCGCTCGAACACCAGGGCCTCCTTCGAGGCGAAGTGGGCGAAGACGGTGGTGACGGCCACGTCGGCCTCGGCTGCCACGTCACGGATGCCCACGGCGTCGTACCCGCGCTCCAGGAAGAGGCTCAGTGCGGTGTCGGCGATCTTCTGACGGGTCGCGGCCTTCTTGCGTTCGCGGCGTCCGGACGGCTCGGTCATGCCCTGACACTACCAGGTATGAATACCTAACCGTTGCAAAACACTAACGGTTAGGCCTATCTTCGGCCGCATGAGGAAAATCAGTTTCGCCGAGTTCGGCGGTCCCGAGGTCCTGCAACTGGTGGAAGCCGAGCAGCCCCACGCAGGCCCCGGTCACATACGCATCGCCGTAAGGGCTGCGGGTGTCAACCCCGTCGACTGGAGGATCCGGGAGGGCCAGGTCCTGGGAGCCCATCCGGTCGAGCTGCCCGCCGGGGTCGGACAGGACGCCGCCGGGGTGGTGGACGAGGTCGGCGAGGGCGTCGAGGGGGTCAAGATCGGCGACCGCGTGTTCGGCGAAGGCGCCGACACGTACGCCGAATTCGCCGTGCTGTCGGCCTGGACCCGGATGCCCGAGGGACTGTCCTTCGAGGAGGCGGCCGGGTACCCGTCGGTGGTGGAGACCGCGCTGCGCATCATCCGCGAGGTCGGCGTGCGGCCCGGGCAGACGCTGCTGGTCAGCGGTGCGTCCGGCGGCGTCGGGTCGGCGGTGCTGCAGATCGCCCGCGCGCGCGGCATCACGGTGATCGGCACCGCCGGGGCGGCGAACCAGGACTACCTGCGCGGCCTGGGCGCCCTCGCCACGACCTACCACGAGGGCTGGGTCGAACGGGTGCGGCACCTGGGCCGGGTCGACGCGGCCCTCGACCTGGCCGGCTCGGGCGTGATCCGCGAACTCGTCGAGCTGACCGGGGATCCGCGCCGGGTCGTCTCCATCGCCGACCTCGGTGCGCCGCAGCTGGGCGTGCGGTTCTCCGGCGTGGCCGGAAGCGTGCCGGACGCGCTCGCCGAGGCCGTCGACCTCATCTCCCGGGGCAGGCTCCACATCCCGGTCGAGAAGTCGTACCCACTCACCGAGGCAGCCGCGGCACACACGGACAGCCGCGCCGGCCACACCCGGGGGCGCCGGGTCCTGATCGTCTGAGCCGCGGCCCGCCCGGCCCGCCCGGCCCGCCCGACCTCCCGCGCCGAACGGCCGGTCACCGGCGGGTGGTGAAGCGGCCTCGGACGAAACCGGGGTGGTGCTCCAAGGTGACCCGCAGCACCGGAACGCGTCAGGATGCTGCTGCGAACACCCCCGCGTCCCGACCATCCCGCCCCAGCGATCCCACCGGGTGTGACCTGTAACAGTCGGCGATGCCTAGGATGCAGGACATGGACGGGATCATGCTGCCTCGTGGAGAGCTCACACCGACGACAAAGCGGCGAACCCGCTGGCAGGAGGCGGGACAGGGCGGGAACTTCGGCAAGCGGTTCGCCGAGCTCATCGCCGCCGGCGAGGACGTCGACGGTGAGGCCCGGCTCGCCGACACGCTCCTGCCGCGCGGTGCTCGGGTGCTCGATGCCGGCGCCGGCATGGGACGGGTGACCGCGGCGCTCGTCGGGCGAGGGCACGACGTGGTGGCGATCGAGCCCGACGAGGCACTGGTCCGGCAGGCGCGGGAGACCTACCCCGGGCTGCCGATCGAGGAGCGTGACCTCCTCGACCTCGGCCCCGGCGACGGGCCGTTCGACCTGGTCGTCTGCGTGGGCAACGTCCTCCTCTACCTGGCCGAGGGCACGGAGCGCCAGGCGCTGGGCGTGATGCGCGAGGTGCTCGGGGAGAACGGCCGGATCCTGGTCGGCTTCCACCTTCAGGACGCGCCGCCACACGCCCGGAGCTACCCGGTGGCGGAGTTCGAAGCCGACCTGGCCGCCGCCGGACTGCGGGTCGACCTACGGGCGGGCACCTATCAGCTGCATCCCGCGAACGACGCCTACGGCGTCTGGATCCTGAGCCGCGCACAGGACTGACCTTTTTTCCGGGGTCCTGTGGTTGCCAGCGCAGTCGGTCCGTCGGGGCGGCGGCTGACGGGCCCGTCAGCCGCCGCCGGCAGCCGGACTCGGCCTCCTGGCGCTACGCGGCGATCAGCCTCGGCGAGTCGGCAGACGCAGGTGCCACGCTCGCGACGACCGCGGTGGACGGCACCGCGATCACGGTGCACAGGGCGCGGGCGACGCAGTGGCGGCTGACCATGCCGTGCAGCAGCCGGGGCAGCGGCCCCCGGCGGCCGGCGCCGACCACGAGGACGTCGCCCGGACGGTCGGCGATCCGCAGGAGGGCGGGGCCGGCCTCGCCGCGGATCACCACCGGTTCGATCCGCAGACCTGCGGGGTGGCCGCCGAGGGCGTCGGTGAGGGCGTCCTCGAGACGGGTTCGGGCCGTCTGCTCCCAGAGCGCCTCCAGCGGCGGGCAGGGGTGGGCCCGCTCCCCGCCGACCGGGGTCCAGGCGATGACGGGGACGAGGACGGCACCGAGCCTGGTCGCCTCGTCCAGGGCGCGCCGCAGGACCGCCGCGCTCCGCTTCGATCCACTGACTCCGACGACAACCCGGCTGGTCTCGGCCATGGTGCTGCCACTTCCTCGATCTTCAGGCCCCAGGAGGGGCCTTCGCTTTCCAGGCGCACTGCGAACTGGACCTTTGAAACAGTCGACTCGTGGTCTTCCGTCCCGCTGATCCATGGAACCCTGCCGGAACGGGCCTCCCCCACTTCTTGACGCGTCCGAGACGCGCCATCGCCGTTCCCTGATGAACCCCTGACGGCCACCGTCGCCGCCCGGAGCGGCCGGCCACCGTTACCGGCGGGCAAATGCCTGAATGTCGGCATTGATCATCTCCTGCTATGGTTCCACTGCCCTCGGGAGCGTAGGGCTCGCCCCTCGCTGACGGGGGCTCATCGGCTTTGCCAGGTTGGGAGTTACCTCGGTGAACATCGGCACCAGCGTTCCGGATCGGCCCCTGCGGCTGATGGTCACCGGTGGTGGCACCGGCGGCCACACCTATCCCGCGCTCACCGCGATCCGTACCCTGCGGGCCAGGCTGGCGGCGCACGGGCAGGCGCTGGACGTCCTGTGGGTCGGCACCGCCGCCGGGCTGGAGGCCAAGGTCGCGGCCAACGAGGGCATCGCGTTCACCACCGTGGCCACCGGCAAGATCCGTCGCAGCGCCAACCCGTTGAAGATGCTCTCGCCGGCGAACATCAAGGACATGGCGCGGGTGCCGCTGGGCATCCTCCAGGCCCGGCGGCTGGTCAAGGGCTTCGCCCCCGATGTGGTGCTGGCCACCGGCGGCTACGTCGCGGTGCCGGTAGGCGTGGCGGCGAGCATGTGCCGGCGTCCGCTGGTCATCCACGAGCAGACGGTCCGCCTGGGGCTCGCCAACCGCACGCTCGCCGGGCGCGCGACGCGGATCGCGGTCTCCTCCGACTCGACGCTGCCGCTGCTGGCCGAGTCGGTGCGCCCGGCCGCGGTGGTGACCGGCAACCCGGTACGTCCCGAGGTGCTGGCCGGTCAGGCGGAGAAGGCGGTCGCGGCGCTCGGGCTGTGGCAGTTCGACCGCTCGCTGCCGACCGTCTACGTGACCGGCGGCGCCCAGGGCAGCCAGCAGATCAACGACCTGGTGCGCGGGATCCTGCCCTGGCTGCTGCAACGCGCCAACGTGATCCACCAGTGCGGGCCGAACCACGAGGCGGACCTGCGCCAGGCCGCAGCCTCGCTGCCCTGGCAGCTGGCACAGCGGTACCTGGTGGCCGGTTTCGTCGGCCCCGAACTGCCGGACGTCCTCGACCTCGCGGAGCTGGTGATCGCCCGCAGCGGGGCCGGCACGATCGCCGAACTGACCGCGCTGGGCAAGGCCGCCGTCTTCGTCCCGCTGGCCTCCTCGGCCGGCAACGAGCAGGCGCACAACGCCCGCCACCTGGAGGAGGCCGGAGCCGCCGTCGCGCTGCTCGGCGAGGTCAGCCCCGCCCATCTCCAGGAGGCCGTGGCCCCGCTGCTCACCGACCCCGCCCGGCGCCACGCCATGGCGCACCAGGCCCGCGCCCACGGCCGCCCGGACGCGGCCGAGCGACTGGTCGACCTGCTTCTCTCGGTGGTCCCCGACCGGCACTGACGGTCGAGCGGGCGGGGTTCGAGCGGACCCCGCCCGGCGGCAAACCGCCTGGGTCGGCACGACGAGGAGATGCGAGGGTCGGCGACGTCCAGAGCCGGGCCGGCCGCCGGTGCGCTTTCACTGGTCGGCGAGCGTGATCCGGGTGCCCTGGGCGGAGACGAGGCGCCATCCGGTGGCGGAGTCCGCCGTGAAGACGTGGGTGTAGCGGCTTCCGGCAGCGAAGGTGGTGCCATCGGAGTTGACGACATTCATGCTGGTCCGCCCGACGACGATGCCGACATCGCCGAAGCGGCGGACAACGGTCTCCTCGGGGAAGGACCGGATGGCGGGGAAGGAGACGATCCCGCAGGAGAGCGCGTCGAGCAGCGTGGACCGGGAGACGACCGAACCGTCCTCGACGCTGACCAGGATGAAGTCGTCTGCCAGCAGCTCGCCCAGGGCGGCGGTGTCGGCGGCGACCAGGGCGTCGAAGAAGCGCTGGTCGTGCTCGACCAGGGCCGCGCGATCACGGGAGTCGGTCAATGTGGGCATGATCGTATGGTCCGTCCGCTCCGTGAGGGGGCGACTGCCACGGGTGTGCGGCAGCGGCTTTCCCGAAGCTACGCCTTGACGTTGACGTCAAGGCCAGCCGAAGGCGTGGGTGCGCGACGGGCCCGGCTCGGCTGGCAAGTCGCGGTCGCCGCTGCCGGGCGGGGGCCGGCGGCCTCCGGTTGCCGGCCCGAGGGCCTCTCCGGGCACCCGGCTCCGCCTGCCTTCGCGGAAGCCTGGCTGCCCAGCGCGGCCGCCGCCGCCCGCGCCGCCGACATCGTCCTCATGGCGACCTGGGCGCGCACACCACTCCTCGACAGCGGCGACCTTCGCCCCGGCCTGCACATCACCAGCCTCGGCTCGGACGAGCCGGGCAAGGCGGAACTCTCCCCCGCGCTGCTGCGCGCGGCCCGTCTCGTCGTGGACGACGCCGTCCTCGCCGCGCAGTCCGGCGTACTGCACAACGCCGGGCTCCACGCCGACGACACCGACGCGACCCTGACCGACGTCCTCCTCGATGCCCGTCCCGCCCGCACGGGCGACCGGCCGACCGTGTACGCGCCCATCGGCCTGCCCTGGCAGGACCTGGCCCTCGCCTGGCCCCTCTACCTCGCCGCCACCGCCCACGGCACGGTTCCCGTCCACGACTTCCTTCTCTGACAGCACCAGGCCGGGCAGGGCACTCCCACGGTGCAACGGATCGGCCTCTCGCAGGCCCGGACCGCCCGCGCCGGAGGCCGGCGCGCGGCCCCCACGGCGTTAGCTGCTCGCGACGGTCCGTGTCACGTGTGCAGTTGTTCCGCGATGTGCAGGACGTCGCTCTGGTTCATCAGACGGTCGGCTGTGTGCAGGGTGAAGGTGGAGCCGTCAGCGGACCAGGTGAGTGTGTAGCGGTTGCCCGGGGCGAGGGTGAGGGCGGCGGGGTGATCTCCGACGGTGACCGGTGCGGGTGAGGGGGCGGGCTGTTCGCCGACGGTCTGGGTGATGCTGACGGAGCCGGCGTCACCGCCGGTGTCGGGGTTGCGAATGTAGGTGGTCGTCCAGGCCGGGGCCCGGCCGCGGGTGTACGGCGACAAGCTGTGGTCGGCGACGAGCGGGACGTCGGCCGGCGTATAGCCGGCCGGCAGGTTCTGGGCCGTGCGCACGACGCGGGCGTCGAAGGGCGTGATGGTGGCCTTGGTGACCGCGTCGCTGACCGTGCGTCCGCCGAGGGGCGTGTGGAGGGTGGCGGTGACAAGGTGGTCCTGCCAGCCGTCGCAGACGCTGCCGGCGTCGGCGTGCCGGGTGCGGGCCAGGGCGACGGTGACGCCCTGGGTGTCTTCGTGGATGACCAGCTGGGGCCGGTCCTCGCAGGAGGTCCAGGAGACCGCTGCCGTCAGCTGCCGACCGTCGGCGCCGAGCAGGAGATCGCCCGGCACCGGCGCTTGCGTCGTGCGTGGGCTGTCCAGCACGATCCAGCCCACGGCCGCGGCAGCCACACTCACCACCGCGACGGCGGTCCACACCACGCGGCGGGCGATGCGGGACGGCTCGTTCACAACACGGCTCCAGGAAGTCAACGGGAGAGCTCCCCCAGCCTGACACCGGCTTCCGGTACGGCGAAGCCCTTCGAGCTCACATTCACGGCCAACTGCTCGCGCAGGCTGATGCCCTTGCCAGCCGCCGACCTAGCATAGGGGGAACCACCACCCAACCCCCTCTTTCCCCGGCTGCCGTCGGTTGGTGTCCAGGCCGCTGTGGGTGGGAACCGCAAGCCGGAAAACCGGGGGTTGGGAGTGACTGCAGGCGACGGCAGGATCCGAATCGAGCTCGCTGGCGGGGGACGCCCCGCCGTCCAAGCCGTACTTCTTCAGCCTTCGGAGCCTTCCATGAGCACGCATCGCACGAGCAGTTCACCTTCGTCTCCGCGCAGGAGCAACACGTGCCTTCGCATCCAGATCGGCAATCACATGGACCTCAGCCTGTATCTGTCGCCCCAAGTCCTGGCAGCGCTGGGCACGCTCGTCGGCGGTGGCAGCTTGGTGGCCCACCTGATCCAGCGGTGCCGTGCACGGCGATCGGCGGCCGCACCGCTACGAAGATCCAGACCCGTGATTCAGCCGAGTCATGTGAGGACCACCGTGCCTGCTGACCTTCGGTCACCAGCCTCCTCCACCCACATAGGTTGATGGCCGGCCCCCTCGCGATCCCAGCGCGAGGGGGCCGGCCATCAGTGTTCGACGTCCGACCGCGCGCACCGTGATGCGGCCTCCCGGATGCAGACGAGGGAGTGTCCGGTCTGCGGGGTCACCTGGCTGGCGGGGTTGGAGCGTCGTGCCGACGCTCGCTTCTGCTCGGGGCGCTGTCGGCAGGCCGATCACCGCCGCCGATCAGCCTTCCATGACCGTTGACCAGCGACCTTGTAGCCAGCCCGATCGCCTTGGCTCTCTCCTGGGGGTGGGCCGCCTGCGGACCGGCCATAGACTCGACCAACGGTCGAGCGGCAGAGTGGGAGTGGTAGTTGGGCAGGCAGGAGATGCGACGCAAGGTATATGCGCCGCTGCGGAGCGCAGGCCTGAAGGTGCTTGAGGGAGGGGTTCCGGAGACTCAACTGCCGGCGTTCGTGGTGGGCACGGCAATCAGCTGCGGCCCTGAGACGGGTCGGCGGGACGCCTACTTCGACTACGACACCCCGAACCTCATCGAGCATGCCAACCAGGCCTGGTACGAGCTGGCCATGTCCTCCGGCCTCTTCGGCACCGACCGCGAGTTCCTGCTCGCCCTGCCTGCCAACCTCTACAGCGCGAAGGCGGCCTCCCGACACCGGCGTTCTGTCTGGCGCCGGGTCCGCCTGCTCGACGACTGGGACATCATGGGCGCCGCTTGCGCGATCCGCTTGGGGATGAGCGAGCACGGCTACCCCGAGCACCTGCTCGGCTCACGTGCCGGACGCCCGGAGTTCGCAATGCTCTCCTTGGACAGCACCGTCGCCGTGCTCGGGACGACCTGGGAGACCGGCATCAGCTCCCTCGCGGTGCCCAACCCGGGCGATACGGAGCCCGTACAGCGAATGCTCGACTGGGCGGCGACCAGAGTGTGGGACCCCCGCGAGGAGTGGCTCATGGGGGCACCCCGCATGGAGCGAGAGGAAGCGCTCGCATGGCTGCGGTACGACGAACCAACCACGGCGAATCAGACGTGAGAATCCGTCGTCGTGTTCGGAAGCCGACCGGCGACATCAACTGAGACTGCCATGCGGCGGTGTTGCTGAGAGGCAACGTCAAGTGAGACTCCGCCGAAGGCATGTCTCACCCGACCTTGCATCACTCCTGGTCACAGGCTCGGCTACCGGCAAGATCCACTGAGACGGGACAGGCCCGACCGGGCCGGGCCAGCTACCGGCTCACGGCTGCCGTGGCCGCTGGCGCGTGGGGATGCTCCCTCCGGATACGGGTCAGTAGAAGAAGTGGGACAGGTCTTCCAGCGAGCCGGGTCCGCCGAAGAACCTCTCAGCGGCGGCTAGGTTCATCGCGAATCGGGGCTCGCGCTCGGCGAGCGCCTGCTCGAGGTCCTGGCGCTGCTGCGCGGGCTGCTCGCGGGCCGTGGCGTTGAGGTCGGCGATGGTCGCGAGCATCAGCTGCTGCCAGCGCTCGCCCTGCTCGGCGAGCGCGTAGATGCCGGAGAGCAGGTCGACCATGCCGATGGGGCGGGTGAGGGACGAGGGATCCTCGCCTACGACAGGGCGAAGTTCCCAGGCCCCGGCCAGCGCCGCAAGCCGCAGCACACCAGCCCAGTTCCTGATGCGTCCGAGCCGCACGTACACCGACTCGGAGTTGTGCGGTGGCAGGTGGCCGCCGTGCAGAGGATTGGTCGCCGCCACCACGTCAGCCAGGATCCGGTGTTCCGTCTCGGTCAGTACCCACAGGCCCTCCTGCTGAGCTTCCAGGGCGGCGTGGGTCCAGTCCTCGGCCGCGGCCAGACGGGTCCCGAAGTCGGCTGGGTCATTGACGGGTGGTTGTGGGGCTTGGGTGATCACGACAGTCAGTATCCGATGCTCCCCAGCCACGCGGCGGGAGCGGGATAACAGTTGGCAGTGCCGTAGTGAGTCCGGGTGCCTGCGGCCGAGCGTGCGCGGAGCCTCTCGTTCAGGAGGCGATCGGTCGCAGCGGCACCTGTTGGTGTGGTCGCAGGGGCTGCGTCAGGCGGCCCGTGCCGTGTCGCTCCCGGTCAACGTGGGGCCGGCGGCGGACGCTTCAGGCATCCAGGTCCACAGGGGTGAGGCAGGCATCCAGCACGGCTCGCAGGTCACGGGGCAAGTGGTCACCGAGCGGGCTCTGTCGCGGACTGTGCTCGCCGTCGCAGATCCAGCTCCGCCCGTCCGTGTCGAAGGACCACGGCCGAGCACCCCACATCGGGTGGCCTTCCACCAGGCGCCGGGCCAGTGGCTCGCACTCTTCAGGAGCACCCTGAGCGAGCAGAGCTTCGACGACCACGTCCACGGCTTCCGCCGGTGCCCCGGTGTCGCCCAACAACGGCAGGAGCAGCAGCAGGCGGGCGTGTGGATCGGTCACCAGCGCCACCAGGCCGATCGGTCATGCGCACTGCCAGGTGGGCGGCGGTGACGCTGATGACCCGAAGCTGTTCAGACCTTGATCCCGGCATGGCGCTCGCGATCGCTTTTCCTGCTCGGCCGCAGACTAAGGGCTGTCCCGCAATCAAGGAACCCGGCGGCTCCGTCCTCCAGCTGGTTGGCGCCGGCGCCCCGGGGGCGGTTAAATTCCGCGGTGACGGACTGGACGCAGGTGGCGGACACCCACAGGGAGACTGAGCGAGTGCCGGTGCTCCTTGATTTGGTCGAGCGCGAGGAAGCTCCCGAAGTGTGGGAGGAGCTTTGGGACCGTCTGTGCCTGCACGGTGAGACCGTCTCTCCGGCAAGCCTTGCCGCTCTGCCGCGGCTGGTGGTCCTGGCCGCCACGACTGCCCAGGCCCTTGAACTGGCCGGCGCCATTGTGCGCGGTACCTTGCAGCACCCAGACGGCGAAGTCCTGCTCGCGGGCTGTCCGGACGTGCTCCGCCGACTGCGGGACCTGGTGGACCAGCAACTGCGGAGCCACCCTGCCGAGTACGACCGGGTCTTCGGTGATCTGCTCGCGCTCGCTGGGCAGTACCACTGGAGCGCCGCACTGGAGGGCTTCACCGACGACTTCTACACGGTGTCCTGCCCGCACTGCGGGGTAGAGGTGACCATCGCGATCGGGGACTACGGCTTCTACTCGGCCATCCGCGACTGGGATGCGGGCGACGTCGAGCGGCGTGAGCTGCTGCCTGCCCCGGCCGAGGAGCTTCACGACCCTGGCCGCTGGATGCACGCCACGGCAGTCCGGTACGGGCAACAACGCCTAGCGGAGGGCATCAGGCACCTCTTCGGCCGTGCCGAGTGCCCGGCTTGCGCGAGTGCATTCAGCATCTCTGACGCCTACACGAGCGCGAACCTTCCCCCAGCCCTGGAGGCTTCCCGGCCTGGGGAAGGGCGCGATCTTCGCCTGTCATGATCTTGGTATGGCTGGTGTGATCCCGGTCGCCGAGGCAATGCGGCACCTGGGCGGCCTGCAGTATCCGCCGGTGCACGGCGACGACCGGGCCGCGGCAGCGCAGCTGCGGGACCTCGCGCCCACCTACGCACAGTTGCACGCCGCCGTGGGCGCGGCACTGGGCGGCACCTGCTGAGCGGGCCGGGATGCCCGGCGGATCTCCGGGCGTACGCAAGCGACATCTCGTCGGAGTGCGTCTCGATGTGCGGCGGCGTCAGAAGTCGTTGCCCGCAATGGCCATACGGGGTCGGCGGTCGTGAAGCCGTCTGGTGGCGCCGGCGGGCACCGGCGATCCCGCGCCGTGGGCGGCGGCCGTGCTGCCGGCCGCCGCCCATCGCCTTCCGTGCCGGCGGGTGCTGGATCCGCCCCCGGACGGCGGTGGCAACCAGGGGATCACCGGCGACCTCGCCCGTGCGAAGCCGCGGGTTCCCGGGACTCCCCCGGCCGGCTACTCACCGAAGTCGCCCGGGACGTCCCGGGCGGTGTCGCCCGAAGAACCTCGATGGCAGGTGCCATCGGGCCGTTCAGGCCGGGCGGGCGGAGGAAGGGGTCTGCTTCATGCCGTTGACGATCGCGCGCGCCGTGATGGCCTCGGTGTCGACGATCATGCCGGGCTTGATCAGGCCCTGGTCACCGGAGGTGCCCTGGACCTGGACGGTGCGCTCGCCGAGGAAGGTGAACGACTTGTTGTCGAAGATCCACTCGGTGCGCTGACCGGTGGTCTCGTCGAGCCGGGCCACCGCGACCCCGTGGCGGCTCGCGGCGTCGACCGCGTCGTCCACCTTGACCACGCCGGGGATCTTGGCCGCGGCCCGGTAGAGCGCGGACGAGAGCTGGGCGGAGGGGTAGCTCTGGCTCAGCAGGTCGCCGATCGTGGTGAACGCCTCCGCGTCCGGGCCGGAGCCGTGGCCCGCGGTCTCCGTGTAGATCTTCTTCAGCAGGGTGTCGGGGTCGGTGGGCAGAGTGGCCAGGTAGTCGTACGACGGTGCGTTGAGGTACGGCTCGACCTTCGAGTCCAGGGACGTGCCCTTGGAGTCACCCGCGTCGATCAGCCAGCCCTTGTGGCCGTCGGGTGACTGCCAGGCCTGGCGGGTGTGCAGGGCCTCGCTGACCACCGAGCTCTTGTCGCCGACCGTGCGCACGTAGGTGTTGGCGGTCGTCGACTCGATGTAGATGAACTGTCCCGCACTCGCCTGCGGGGCGGGAGTCTCCTGGGCGGCCAGCGAGATCCGGTCCAGCAGCTGGGTGACTCCGTGTACGTCGGCGGCACCGATCGAGGTGGTCAGGGCGGGGCCGGTGGCCAGGCCGGTGCCGTGGTCCGAGCCGCCGATCAGCCGGACTCCGGCCAGGCCGGCGGCCGCCAGGGCGCACGCCGCCACCGGCAGGACGATCGCGCGGCGCAGGAACGGGTTGCGCGGCCCGGCGGCACGGGCGCGGGCCGAGCCGGAGACGGGGACAGGGACGGGGACGGAGCTGGAGACGGGGACGGAGTTGTCGAGGTCGTTGTGGATCTGGGCCATCAGGCGCTCCTTGTGGAACTGGTGGCGGCCCGCCGGCAGATCCCGCTCCACGGTCGGCTGGAGCTTCTCGGTCTCCTGCCACTCAGCCGGGTGCGGCTGGAAGGGGCTGGCGTTCATCGGTTTCCTTCCTGTGCGGACCGGACCGCGATTGCGCGGTCGCCGTTTATCTGTCGGGGGCGGCGCGCGAGTTCCCGTCCGTCCGCCGCCAGTTGCGCACTCGCGAGCTTGCGCAGCCTCGTACGGGCCCGGGACAGCCGGGAGCGGACGGTACCGAGCGGAATGCCGAGGGCCTCGGCCGCCTCGGCGTACTCGAAGCCCTCCCACAGGCACAACACCAGGACCTCGCGTTCGGGCCGGCGCAGCGAGCCCATGGCGGCGAGCGCGGCGGCGATCCGGCGCCGGTCGTCCACCTGGCCGGCCACTTCCTCGGCGTGGTCCGGCGCTTCCATCGCCGAGGGCCCCGTCGCGGCCAGGGCCGCGGCCGCGGCACGGTAGCGGCGGTTGCTGCGGCAGTGGTTGCGGGCGAGGTTGGTGGCGATGCCCAGCAACCACGGCCGCAGTGAACCTCCTTCGGGGGTCACCTTGCCGCGCAGCCGCCATGCCTCCATGAAGGTCGCCGACATGACGTCTTCGGCGACCGACCAGTCCGCGGTCAGGTGGAAGGCGTGGTTGTAGACGGTCCGGGCGTAGAGGTCGAACAGCTCCGCGAAGACGTGAGGGTCCCCGGCCCGTACCCGGGTTCGCATTTCTGTGGTCACTCCTGTTGGCTGTCCGGCACCGGGCACGGGTTCCGGTGACGTGCGTCACTTCCGCGGGCGAGCATGAGGTGAGTGACGAGCAGCCACTGCCACAGCGTCAGGTCAGAGATCCGGTCTCGTGCCCGCCACCGAACGCTCCCTGCCGCCTGATGAACTGACGGTCACGTGCGGCGACTTGACCGTGTGGCCCGGTCGCGCGCAGGACGACATCGAGGACCGCGTCCGGGTCGGCGGCGTAGCTGTGGGCGAACCACGGCATGTTCGCCTCCACGACCGCCCACTGCTCCCGTCCGGTGTCCGGGTCCTGGATGAGCCCGACGTCGACGGCCACGGCACTCGGCAACGAATCGCGCGCCTCGGCCAGCAGCGTCTCGGCGAAGGCGCGCACCTGGGTCTCGTTGCGATCCCCGTCCAGCCGGGCGGTGTCCAGCCGGCCGTACCTGGCATAGCGGCTGCCGGTGGCGATCCGCCCGTCCAGCACGAACAACCGGTACTCAGCGGCGAACGTCACCACCTCGGAGAGCAGCACCGACGTGTCGGGGCCGATCCGGTCGCCCGCTCGGGGAATCCGGCTGCCGTCGGCGTAGACCGCGGCGGGGAACTGCTTGTCGCTGGGCGGCTTCGCGAACAGCGGGCGGCGCACGCTCCAGGCTTCCGACAACGTGGTCAGCTCGATGCGCCGGCCGGTGAACTCCTCCGCCAGCCCGACGAGCCAGTCGTCGGCGGGCTCCAGCAACGCCAGATCCAGCCGGCCACGGATCCGGTCGGCGGCGAACGGCCCGCCGTACCAGTGCACGTGTCGGCCGGCCAGCGACCCCGGGAGCAGCTGCCCGTCCAGCGTCGCGACCTCCAGGCCACGGCGCGCGGCGGCTTCGGCAAGCAGCACGGTCGTGCTGGTCGGCTGAGCCGACGTCAGGAGAACCGGCGTCGTGGCCGTGTTCACGCCGGCGGCCGGAAGATGGGCTGCTCGGGCAGGCGCGGCGGCCAGGCCCGCCACCCGGACGCCTCGACCAGCGCGAGCTCCTCCGGGCCGGTCGGACGCCACAGCGTCGTCGAAGACACCTGCACCATCATGCACTCCTCGTTCATCTGATCGACTGCCCACCGTAGCGGCCGTCCCGATCCGAGGACGAGCGGATATCCGCACCCCCGAGCCGTGCCGTCCAGCCGGCCGCGCACGCGCAGCCGTGGGTCAGTCCGTTGCCTTGCGACGGGCGCGGTAGGCGGCGACGGTGGTCCGGCTGGCGCAGGCGTTGGAGCAGAACCGCCGGGTGCGGTTGCGGGAGTCGTCGACGTAGAAGCGTTCGCAGCCGACGGCGTGGCAGCGGCCGATGGTGACCGCCGGGTCGCCGCAGACGACATGGGCGAGTGCAGCGGAGCAGCTGCGCCCGAGCCAGCTCACGGCGTCCTCACCGTTCGGAGCGAAGTGCAGGTGGGGCGCCCCCTCACCGTCGTGGTCGTCGACCCGGACCAGCGCAGGGTACTGCTCCAGCAGGGCGTTGACGGGACCGATCGGACCGCCCTGCGAGGCGGCCTCCACCGCGGCGCGCAGGTGGGGCAGGAACGCGGCGAGCTGCTTGGCGCCCGGCTCGGCGATCCGGTGCTGGCGGAACATCTCCCGGCGCAGCTCGCTCGGGCCGTCGCCGTTCACGATCTCGACCGCGACTCGGGCGAGGTTCCCGATGTAGTCGATGTAACGCACTTGACCACCTACCTGTTCGACCTGGAGAGTAGGCATCATGACTACTGATGCCACCTACATGATGGACCGCGGAACGGCCGTCGCGCGAATGCTGCACTGCGCGGGCCGGTGGGACGAGGCACTCGCCGCGCTGCCGGCGGACGCCGTGGCGGAGCGGGCCGAGATCTCGGTGGACAGCTTCTGGTGGCGGCTGAACGGCGCCGCGGCGGCCGAGGAAGCCGTCGGCGCGCTGCTGCAGTCCGAGCCGGTCCTCGCGGGGTACCTCGGCGCGCAAATCCGCTACACCCGGCTGCTGTTCGATCTGAGCCCGCTCCCCGACGACCTCCAGCGGGCCCGCCAGGGCTTCGCCGCCGCCGGGGCCGACGCGCGGCTGGCGGGCTGGGCCGCCTTCTGGCTCGGCGTGCTCGCCGACAACATCGACGAGGACCCCCACGCCGCGGGTGCGGCCTACCAGCAGGCCTTGGAGCACGCCCGGGAGCAGGGGGACGCACTGCTGGAGTCCTACGCCGCACGCCACATCGGCGACCACCTGCTGGAGCAGGACCGCGAGCAGGGCATCGCCCACCTTCGCCGGTCCTACCACCTGCGGGCGTCCCTCGGCGCCCGTCCACAGACGGCCGCGGCGGCCCTCACCCTCGCCGGCGAACTGCCGCCCGGAGCCGAAGCCGACCAGCTCCGCGAGGCGGCCGGTCTGACCGCCCGTGAGTTGGGGTTGACCTGGCTGCTACGCGCGCTCTGACGGCACGGGGCACGGGGGCACACATGACGCCGTGAGGGCCGGTTACGGTAGCCCGACCGTCCGGCGGACGGTCTCGAACTGGACCACCTCGATGCGTGGCGTGTCGTCCGCGTCCCGGGTCAGGCGGACCGTGTTCTGCACCAGCAGGCCGCCGGTCATCACGTAGGTGCCGTCCGGGAGGACGCCCAGGGGCATGGTGCGTGGGCCGAGGCGGAGGTTGAGGGTGGGGCCGTCCTGGGTCAGTCGGTAGCCGCCTTCGTAGCAGCCCAGGTACGGCGCGGTGGTCGTGGGGTCGGTCGGGCGGGTCCGGCCGCCGAGGGCGCGCAGGGCCTCGACGGCGGCCAGGTACTGGGCGTGGGCCTTGGCCGGGACACCCTTGTTGAGGCCGAGCCTCTCGCCGAGCAGCAGGTTGAGGACGTAGAGGTAGAAGAACGTGCCGGTCGGGGACGGGTTCATCGCGTTGAGCACGACCAGCCCGAGGTCGTGCTCCGGAAGGAAGCCGATGAACGAGGTGAAGCCGTCGATGCCGCCGTTGTGCCAGATCAGCGAGGTGCCGTCGCAGTACCGGTTGTGGATCCAGCCCATCGCGTACCCGGATTCGGTGGCGTCGGGGTCGAGTTCCGGTGAGACGGGGACCGGGATGTGCGGTTTCCAGCACTCGGCGAGGTTCCCGGCCGACACCACCCGGTGGCCGTTCACGGAGACGCCGCGCCGCAGCTGCAGGCGGACGTAGGCAGCCATGTCGTCGAGTGAGGCGAGGGTGCCGCCGGCGGGGGCGTAGCTGCCGACCGGCCCGTAGGCGAGCGGTGCGTTCGTGCCGGTGAGGTCGGGCCCGTAGCCCCGCATGAAGTCGGTGACCAGCCCGCGGGGATCGTCGGCGATCCTGGCGCCGGCCATGCCGACCGGCCCGTACACCCGGTCCCGCAGGTCGTTGGCGAACGCCGCGGTCAGTCCGTCACCGGACCCGCCCGAGCCGAGCAGCGGCAGGTAACCGGCGGCGGAGTACACGGTGTTGTTGTAGATGAACGTGGTGTCGGGAGGAGCCGCGACCGGGAGCGTGGCCAGGGACTGGAGCAGCTGAGGGGCTGTCGGGTCGCCTTCGTGGAGGCCGGACAACGCCGGGGGCTCGGCGATCCCGGTCGCCATGCCCAGGAGGTCGCGGACCCTCAGGGTGTGTGTCAGCTCGTCGGTGGGTGCCCGGAAGCCCGGCCAGGCGTCGATGACCCGCTGGTCCCACGCCAGTCGTCCCTGGTCGACATGGGTTGCCACGAGCAGCGAGGTCATGGACTTGGTCGTCGAGGCGACCAGGAACCGTGTCGAGGGCGTGACCGGGGCGCCGGTGCCCGTGTCGCGTACGCCGAGAGGCAGGGTGAGCAGCACGCGGTCGCTGCTGACCACGGCAACTGCCGCGCCGACCAGGCCCATCGCGGCGAACTCGGCCTTCACCTGGTCGGCGAACGACTGCCATCCGTCGGCCGCACCCACCGCTCGCGCTGCACCCGCTGCTCGCGCCGACGATGGCCAGGAGCCCGGCCCGAGCACCAACCCACCTGCCACCAGCGCCCGGAGCACCGTCCTGCGCGTCGACCCGGTCGATGTGACTGCGGTCGGCGTGACCGCAGTCGGGGAGCTGAGATCCAAGACCATCCCTTTCGCCACCACGGGTAGGAGGGCCACCACAGGCACGAGGCTTCGGACGGCCGGGCCTCCCAGCCGCCTTGTTACGGAAACAGCCCTCGGGGCCCGCTGCCACAGGCTAGTGACGCCCCGCAACGGCATCCCGGGACACTCCGTCCTGGCCGCGAACCTCACCCGATTGATCCGCTGCCCCGCGAACTGGAGCGCCCGGTGTGTCGTACCCCCGTTTTATCGTGCCGGAGTCGGGCGCAGCGGGTGCTCCGCACCCGGCAACAACCCGAGACCATCGCACTCAGACAGACAGGACGCCACGTCATGACCACACCGGTGAAAGGCCCCGCCAGCTACTTCCCGTCGATCGAGAAGAAGTACGGCCGCCCGATCGAGCAGTGGAAGGAGCTGATCGGCACCTCACCCCTGACCAAGCACATGGAGCTCGTCGCCTGGCTCAAGTCCGAGCACGGCCTCGGCCACGGGCACGCCAACGCCCTCGTCGCCCATACCCTCGCCGAAGGCGGCGGTAACTGATCGGGGCACCGGCGCGGGACTGCGCCACGATCGCCGGTTCGGCTGTTGGACGACACGTAAAGACGAGGTGAATGTTGCCTTATGCCGCGCTGGAGCGGAGCTTGACGCCCGGGCCCACCCGGTTGGGCGCCACTGTGAGCGCTGGTGATCAGGAGGGGGACCGATCATGCCGCCTGATCGCCCCGGTTCCGAGCACGGGCAAGCGACGCCGCTCGGACCGGTCGGCCCGCGCCCTTTCGCGTGGGTCGTCTGACCTCCACAGAGAGGGACTCACGTGGCATCAGTCAGTCCGTTCGGCGGCAGGCATCACCGAACGCTGCTACGGCGAGCCGTGCCGCTCGCCCTGGCCGGCATAGTCGCCACCAGCATCGGCGCCGGCGCCCTCGCCGGCCCGGCAGCCGCCGCCGCACCGTCCACGGCCAGACCGGCGGCTCCCATCGTCGACCGCCCCGACGCGTTCTCCGCCGCGATGGCCGCGCGCGAGCAGCACCACCGCGTCGAGGTCACCGGCGACCGCACCGAGACGACGACGACCTTCGCCAACCCCGACGGCACCTTCACCATGGAGCAGTCGGAGCAGCCGGTCCGCGTCAGGACGGCCTCCGGCTGGGTGCCGGTCAACACCACGCTCGTCGCCAATCCCGACGGGAGCGTCTCCCCCACCGCGCAGCCGGCCGGGCTCAAGCTGTCCGGGGGCTCGGGGAAGGACGGCGACCAGGCGCTGGTGACGCTCGGCACCGGCAGCTCGGCGGTCACCCTGTCCTGGCACGGCAGGCTGCCCAAGCCCACGCTCTCCGGCGACACCGCAAGCTACGCCGACGCGCTGCCCGGCGTCGATCTGAAGATCCAGGCCACTCGCACGGGATTCGAGACCTTCCTCGTGCTGCGCTCGCCACCGAGCGGCGCGTTCGACTTCACCCTCCCGCTGAGTACCAAGGGACTCAAGGCGGTGGACGACAAGAACGGTGGCGTGGACTTCCGCGACGGCTCGGGGCAGATCGCCGGTTCGATGCCGGCGCCGACCATGTGGGACAGCCAGATCGACCGCAGCACCGGGATGCCGGCCCACACGGCCGCGGTGTCGCTCTCCGCGGTCTCCAGGGGTGATGTCACCTACCTCAGCTACACCCCGGACGCCGGGTTCCTCGCCCGGGCCCAGTATCCGGTGACCGTCGATCCGGCCGCCTCGCTGGGCCGCAACCACTGGCTGCTCGCCTCCGGCTACGAACCCACGCGCACCTACTTCGACTCCGACGACAATGCGGACGTCGGCACCCCTGACGGCGGCACCCACGTCTACCGGTCGTTCTTCTCGTTCGACCCGACCTCGCTGTGGGGCAAGCACGTCCTGTCGGCGACGCTCAACACCAACGAGACGCACGCGTGGACCTGCGCCGCCACTCCCGTGGAGCTGTGGGACACGGGGTCGTTCACCTCCGCCTCCAACTGGTCGAACCAGCCGGCCTGGAACACCAGGCTGGGCAGCCAGACCATCGCCAGCGGATACGACTCCACCTGCCCCGCCGCCAACGTCCCCTGGGACGTCACGAGCGAGGTGCAGGGCTGGGCGACCGCCAGTACGGCGGTCGGGACGATGGCGCTACGGGCGCCCAGCGAGACCGACTCCACGCAGTGGAAGTGGTTCGACAACAACCCGTCGATCTCGGTGACCTACAACTCCTATCCGGGCACGCCGACCTCACAGACGGTCAGCCCCTCGGTCACCACCGGCGGCACGCTGTACAGCAACACGCCGACGCCGACCCTGTCGGCCACCGACACCGACGCCGACGGCGGGACCCTGACGGACACCTTCCAGGTGCTGTCCGGCAGCACCGTCGTCGCCACCGGCACCGCCTCCCCGGTCGCCTCGGGCGGCACGGCCTCCTGGACCACGTCCTCGCTGGCCAACGGCGCCTACACCTGGCAGGCCCGCGCCTATGACGGCACGGACTACGGGCCCTGGTCGGCGGCGCAGGCGTTCACCGTCGACACCGACATCGCCGCCGCGCCGACCGTCTCCTCGGCCGGCTACCCGGCGAACAGCTGGACCGCCCAGAACCCCGCCGGCGCCTCGTTCGGCTTCGCCGACACCTCCTCGGGCGTGACCGGATACGTCTACGGCCTGGACCAGAACCCGCCGTCCGGCTACACGACCGCGCCCTCGGTCACGCTGAACCCGGGCCCAGGGCTGCACACGCTCTACGCGCAGGCGCAGAACGGCTCCGGCAACCGCTCCGGGATCACCTCCTACACCTTCGGCGTGGGCACCTCCGGCATCGCCGAGCCCGCCGACGGGTCCACCGGCTCCTCGACGTTCAACCTCAGGGCCACCGCCCCGAGCGGCGCCACCGGGGTCACCTTCCAGTACCGGATCGGGACCAGCGGCACGTTCACCACGGTTCCGGCGGGTGACGTCAGCAACGCCGGCGCCGCCGTCAGCTGGCCGGTGGCGACCACCGCGACCAGTGGCGGGGTGACCTCCCCCGAACTCCTCTGGAAGGCCACCAGCACGCTCCCCGGCGACGGCCCGCTACAGCTCCAGGCCGTGTTCGCCGGCGGCACCACGACGCCCGCGGTGACGGTCACCCTGCAACGCAACGGCGTCGGCTCGGACTTCGCCTCCAGCACGCTCGGCCCGGTGACCGTCGGCCTGCAGTCGGGCAACGCCTCGCTGTCGGCCACCGACGTGTCGATCGCCTCCTACCAGGCCGGTCTCGGCGTCTCCCGCACCTTCAACTCCCTTGCACCGAACACCCCGTCGATCTTCGGGCCGGGCTGGACGGCATCGCTGCCGGTGCTCGGCACCTCGGCGGCCTGGTCCGGGCTGGTGGACGACGGCAGCTACGCCCAACTGACCGGCGCCGACGGCGCCGTACGGACCTTCCTGGCCGGCAGCACCAGCAACGGCATCACCTCCTACACCGGGCAGGGCGTGACCGCCACCTCCGGCCTCGTGCTCACCAAATCCGCCAACGGCTTCCTGCTGGTGGACGGCTCCGCCACCCTGGTGAACTTCACCGCCCCGGACGCCACCAAGCCGACCGTCTACGCGCCGTCCCTGGTGACCGAGTCGGGCGCCGACAAGTCGGTCAGCTTCACCTATGCCAACGGCAAACTCGTCCTGGTCACCGCGCCCGACCCGGTGGTCAGCAACAACAGCGCGACGACCGCGGCCTGCCCGTACCCCGTCACCGCGACGTCCTGGTCCGGCGGCTGCCGCGGCCTGGCGCTGCGCTACGACGCGACCACCGGCAACCTGGCCGAGGTCGACTTCGTCGGGGTCTGCAACTCGGTGGGCTTCCAGCAGGTCGCCGTCGCCGACTACGCCTACGACGGCTCCGGCCGGCTGGTCGCCGAGTGGGACCCGCGCACCAGCCCGGCGTTGAAGAACCAGTACGGCTACGACGGCAACGGACGCCTCGCCTCCGTCACCCCGGCCCAGGACCCCGCCACCGGCAACCTCAAGCCGTACACCTTCACCTACGACAACACCGCCGGCGACGTCGACTACGGCAAGCTGCTCAACGTCACCCGCACGCACGGCGACGGCACGGCGGCGGTGCAGTCCGTGCTGTACCACGTGCCGGTCACCAAGGCGGCGGGCGGACCGCTCGACATGGACGCGGCCACCGTCGCCACCTGGGGCCAGAGCGACACGCCGGTCTCCGCGGTCGCGGAGTTCCCGGCCGACCACACGCCGGGCTCGCCCGTCGACTACACCTGGGCGACGCTGCACTACTACGACACCAACGGCCGCGAGACCAACACGGCCACGTACGGCAACGGTTGGCACATCGCCACCACCGAGTACGACGGCAACGGCAACGCCGTCCGCCAGCTGACCGCCGCCGACCGCGAGAGCGCACTTGCCTCGGGCCCGTCGACGGCGCCGCCGGGCTACGTCGGCCGCGCCGGCTCCAAGACCGGCACCGGCACCGGGCTGACCTCGGTCACCGTCCCGGTCACGGCCGCCGTCAAGGCGGGCGACGCCCTGCTGGTGTCGGCGATGCTGACCGACAGCGTGAGCAACACGGTGCCCGGCAACGTCACCGCCACCGACAGCCAGGGCGACACCTTCGCCGTGGTCTCCGACGTCAACGACGGCTCCGCCAAGGACCGGACGCTGCTGCTGGCCGCCTTCGGCGCGCACGCGCTGTCCACCTCCGACACGGTGACCCTCACCTTCCCCTCGACCGCCGAGTACCACGCCGCCGTCGACGAGATCACGGGCGCCAGCGGCGTGGACGTGAAGTCCGCGGCGACGGGAGCCGCCGGAACCGCCTTCAACTCCGGCACGACCCCGGCCACCACCTCGGCGAACGAGCTGGTGTTCGGCGTGGCCGGCATCCAGGGCGGCCCGACCACCTCGTGGACCGGCGGCTTCACCGCGCTGCCCACGCTGCTGGTCTCCAGCGACCAGCTCGCGACCGGGTACCGGACCGTCTCGACGGCCGGCGGCTACGCCGCGACCGGCACCGCCACCCACGCGTGGATGGCCGCGGTGGTGACCCTGCGCGCGGGCGTGAACACCGCCGCGATCGCCAAGCAGCTTGACACGGAGAGCAGTTACTCGGCGGACGGGATGGAGCTGCTGGACACCTACGGTCCGATGCGCTCGGTGTCCGTGGCCGGATACACCGCCCCGCAGCAGGCCCGCACACACACGCACTACGCGTACGACGAGGGCGCGCCCGGCGCGGACAAGGACGCCAACGGCAACCCGTACCGGCTGGCCACCACGG
The DNA here is from genome assembly GCF_057158765.1 of Kitasatospora sp. NEAU-69. Lineage (NCBI taxonomy): Bacteria > Bacillati > Actinomycetota > Actinomycetes > Kitasatosporales > Streptomycetaceae > Kitasatospora > Kitasatospora sp. NEAU-69. Next base: position 96,189 of record NZ_JBWXUE010000010.1, on the reverse strand, counting down.
TGACCGAGTCGGCGAGCCTCGGCGGTGCGGTGCCCGGCACCTCGGACACCGACGCGCGGACGACGAAGAACGCCTACGCGATCGGGTCGGACACCTCCGGCTGGACCCTGCGGACCCCGCTGCAGACGATCACGGACCCGACCGGCCTCGCCATCACCAAGACGACCCACTACAACACCGACCCGGCGCAGTACGGCGGCGATCCACTCTCGCTGTCGAGCTCCCAGCCCTCGGACACGGCGGGCAGCGGGGCCGGGACCCAGAAGGTGGTCTACTACACCGCCGGCGCGAACACCATCGACCCGGCCTGCGGCGGCCAGCCGAACTGGGCCAACCAGATCTGCAGGACCGAGCCGACCGCACAGCCCGGGACGGCCGGCCTGCCGAACCTCCCCGTGACCACGTACACGTACAACGCGTACCTGGAGACGATGAGCAAGACCGAGGACTTCGGATCGGGCAACACCCGGACCACCAGCACCTCCTTCGACTCGGCCGGCCGGTCGGTCCGCACCTCGATCACCACGACCGGCAGCGGCATGGGCGCGCCGGTTCCGGACACGGTCACGGTGTACTCCCCCGCCACCGGCCTGATCACCGACGTCGAGTCGGTGGACGCGAACAACAACGTTACGGCCGACACCAAGGCCGGCTACGACGACTGGGGCCAGGGCGTCTCCTACACCGACGCCGACGGCGCGGTCTCCGGCACCGGCTACGACGTCGCGGGCCGGCTGGTCAGCCGCTCCGACGGCAAGGGCACCACCACGCTGACCTACAACGGCGGCGGTGAGCACCGCGGCCTGGCCACCGGAGAGTCCGACACCCAGGCCGGCACCTTCAGCGGCAGCTACGACGCCAACGGCCAACTGGCCACCCAGACCTACCCCGACGGCACCACCGGCACCCACGGCTACGACGCGACCGGGCAGGCCGTCCGGCTCGGCTACACCAACTCCGGCTGGTCCGGCCCGCTGGTGGACTCGGTGGTGCCCAGCGCACATGGCGACTGGGCTTCACGGGCCACGCTCAACAGCTCCCAGACGTACGGCTACGACGCGGCCGACCGGCTGGTCGGCGTCACGGACAGCCAGAGCGGTCAGAGCGGTCAGAGCGGCCAGGGTAGTCAGGGCAGCCAGGGCAGTCAGAGCAGCCAGTGCACCACGCGCAGCTACGGCTACGACGTGGACAGCAACCGCACCTCGGTGACGACCGCCCCGCCGACCGCCACCGGCGCCTGCCAGAGCGCCAACGGCACCACGGTCGCCAGCAGTTACGACAGCGCGGATCGGCTGATCAACACCGGTTACGCCTACGACGCGCTCGGCCGCACCACCACCACGCCCTCCGCCGACGCGGGCGGCGCCGGTGACCTCGCCACGAGCTACTTCGCCAACGGCCTGACCGCCGGTCAGACCCAGGGCACGGATGTCCAGACCTACACGCTCGACCCGCAGCAGAACCGCGTGCGCACCACGACCGACAGCGTCACCGGCCTGACCACCACCGACCACTACACCGGCGGCTCGGACAGTCCGAGCTGGTCGGGCGACAGCAGTGGCGGCTGGAGCCGCTACGTGCCCGGCCTCGACGGCCAGTTGGCGGGATCCTTCACACCGGCGGGCGGCACGCTCTGCCTGACCAGCCTGCACGGCGACGTGCTGGCCACCACCGCGCCCACCGGCGCGGCGGCCCCCACCGCGACGTTCACCTACAGCGAGTTCGGCTCCGTGGAGACCGGCGCCCCGGGTCGCTACGGCTGGCTCGGCGGGGACCAGCGCTCGACCACCGGCCCCGGCGGCACGCTGCTCATGGGCGTCCGCGGCTACAACCCGAACACCGGCCGCTTCCTGCAGACCGACCCGGTCGCCGGCGGCAGCGCGAACGCCTACGACTACGGCGACCAGAACCCGCTCACCAACGCCGACACGACCGGGAACTGGTGCTACACGGTTGCCGCGTACGCCAGCTTCTGCGGCGGCGGGGGCGGTCTCTCCGTCGGCATGAGCCGGCAGCAGATGGTGAACGTGCTGGCCAAGGCGGGTGGCGCCATCTTCACCCAGGCCTGCAACTACTTCACCGACGGGGTGGCCAAACCGATCTGCTCCTGGGCCGGCAACTACGTCGCCGGGATCCTCCGGCAGGTCATCCCCCGGCAGTACCTGCCCCGCACGATGTGGGTGAACTTCCGCTACGGGGTCTGGTGGCACTGGTGGGGTCCGCAGCCCTACTTCTACTACGCGAACACCAGCACGACCTGGTAGACACCGTCCACCGCCAAGCGGCAACACGGCCGGCCCCACCCGCTGCGCAGCGGGTGGGGCCGGCGCGCGTCGTGGTGGTCGCGGACGGGATCATGGCGGCGGACGGGATCAGGCATGGCGCTGCCCCGCGCTGTGGTGGGGCAGTCGGGCGGCGATCGCCTCCAGCAGCAGGTCCAGCGCGAACGGGTAGCCGCTCAGCCGCATGTCGGCGGCCAGCAGTGCGGCGGTGGCGGCGATGTTGGGGTGGGTTTCGGGGTCCAGACGGGCGTAGCGGGCCTGCCAGACGTTCAGGTCGGCGGCCAGGGCGGGGGCGGGCAGGGCCAGGGCGGCCGCGTCGAGGGCCGCGAACGCGAGGCCCTGGTCCACCAGGGCGTGGTAGGCCCGCACCGCCTCCCGGTCCGGGAAGCCGGCCGAACGCAGCACGCCCAGGATCGCCTCGACGGCTCGGGTCTCGTTGTCGCGTCCCGTGGTCCGGTGGGCCGCCAGCATGGCCGCCTGGGGGTGCGCCTGGTAGGCGGCGTGAATGCGCAGGCCGATGTCGCGAAGGTCGGCCCGCCAGTCGCCGGTGGGCCGCCAGCCGTGCTGTGCGTGGCCGATCAGTTCGTCGGCGATGGCGAGCAGCAGGTCGTCGGTGCTGTGGAAGTACCGGTAGATCGCGCTCGGGTCGGCGCCGAGTGCGGCGCCGAGGCGCCGGACCGTGAGCGCCTGCGCACCGTGCAGGCCGACCAGCCGGAGCGCGGTGTCGACGATGACGCGTTCGGACAGGACCGTGCCCTGCTTGGTGGGCCTTCTGCGCCGTCGCTGCGGCTCGGGGATCACTCGCTCGGCCATGGGGCGACCTTATGACAACAGCATTGACGTGTGAAGAGCTTGCGGGTTGCATGGCCAGCCACCGGCCGCCCCCTCGGCCGGAACCCCCACGAAGACGGCGGTGACGCGTTGGCAGACACGCTCGACAACGAAGGCTCCGGACCGAGAACCCGGACCACCGGAACCACCGGAACCACCGAGACGACTGGAACCACCGAGACGACGGGGAGCACCGGGGCCACCGGAACCACCGGGGCCACCGGCCCCGCGCTGCACCGATCGCTCGGCCTCGGCGGCGCCGTGGCACTCGCCGCCTCGAGTACGGCGGCCACCAGCAGTATCGGCATCGGGCTCGGTCTGATGGCAGGCGTCGTCGGCCTGCACCTGCCGGCGATCATGCTGCTGGCCTTCCTGCCCGTCCTCGCCATCGCGGGCGGCTACGGGCGGCTCAACCGGGTCGACCCCGACGCCGGCAGCAGCTACCGGTGGGTGGGCGCGACCCTCAACCCCTGGCTGGGCTTCCTGACCGGCTGGGTCAACATCCTCGGCACGGTCGTGTTCATGGCCTACACCACCACGGTGACCGGCTCGGCGGTGATCCAGTTGCTCGGCGCGGCCGGCGTGCACCGGGTCGCGGGCCTGTCCCTGAGTCCGGACTCCACGCTCCAGTGCACCGCCATCGGCATGGTCGTCCTGGTCGCCTCGGCGCTGGTCGCGGTACGCGGGGTCGAGCTCGCCGCCCGGCTGCAGAAGTACCTGCTGGTCTTCGAGTACGCCGTCCTGCTCGGCTTCTGCGGATACGGTCTGTTCGCCGGCGACCAGCCCTTCTCGCTCGACTGGTTCGATCCGCTCGGCATCCCCTCCTTCCACGCCGTCGCCCAGGGCATGGTGCTCGCGGTGTTCTGCTACTGGGGCTTCGAGTCGGTCTTCAGCGTGGGCGAGGAGGTCCGCGAGCCGCGCGACGCCTCCCGCGGCGGCTTCATCGCCCTCACGGTGATGATGCTGCTCTTCGTCCTCGCCGGCACCGCCTTCCAACGCGTGCTCCCCATCGACGAGTTGGTCGGCAACGGGGCACAGGGCCTGACGTACTTCGGCAACCGGCTCGCCCGCCAGCCGCTCGCCGCACTGCCGCTGATCGCCCTGACCTTCTCGGCCGCGGCCTCGCTGCAGGCCTCCGTCGTGCCCACCGCGCGCGGCATGTTCGCCATGGGACGCGACGGCACGCTCGGACCCGTCTGGACCCGCCTGCACCCCCGCCACCAGACCCCCGCCGCGGGCACCTTGCTGGTCACGGCGCTCGCGATCGTCCTCGCGCTGCTGTCGCTGGTCATACCCACCGTCAGCTCGCTGATCTCCGCGACCGTCAACGCGATCGGCATCGTCGTCGCCCTCTACTACGCCCTCACGGCCGTCGCCGCCGCCGTCCGCTTCCGCTCCCTGCTGCGGACCTCGCCGCTCGAGGCGCTGCGGGCGGTCGTCGCCCCGCTGCTCGGCGCTGCCACCCTGCTCGCCGTCGGCGGATACCTCGCCTGGAGCTTCTACGACTCGGCCGACCACTTCGAACTCTCGGCGGACAACGGCTGGTTCGAACTGCTCATCCCGGTGCTGATGATCGCCTCCGGCCTGCTGGCCGCCGCCTGGGCCCGCTGGCACCGCCACTCACCGTACTTCACCGCCGACACCGCGCCTGGCACCGGCAGTTCGCCGCACACTGTCTGACGGGCGGCGCGCAGCCCGCGCCGCCCCTCCCCCGCAATCCCCGATCCCTGAAGTCCCGCCGACCCTGTTGGAGCCCGACCATGCACCAGGCCGACCTGGTATTCACCAACGGTCCCGTCCACACCACGGACGCCGCCCGAACCCGTGCGAGCAGTCTGGCCGTGACGGGAGCACGGATCACGGCCGTCGGCCACGACGAGGTACGGGAGCTGATCGGCCCGAGGACCGAAGTCATCGACCTGCGCGGCAAGTTGCTGCTTCCGGGATTCCAGGACGCGCACATCCACGCCGTCTACGGCGGCGTGGAGCTCGCCCAGTGCGATCTCACCGGCACCACCGGCGTGGACGAATACCTGCGCCGGATCCGCGAGTTCGCCGCCGGCCACCCCGAGCGGGCGTGGATCACCGGTGGCGGCTGGTCGATGGAGAGCTTCGACGGTGGCCTGCCCACCCGCCAGTTGCTCGACTCCGTGGTCCCGGACCGCCCGGTCTACCTCATGAACCGCGACCACCACGGCGCCTGGGCCAACACCCGCGCGCTCGAACTCGCCGGTCTCACCCGGCACAGCCTCGACCCGGCCGACGGCCGGATCGAGCGCGAGCACGACGGCACGCCCAGCGGCGTCCTCCAGGAGGGCGCCACCGGCCTGGTCGCCCGGCTCGTCCCGCCGACGAGCACGGCCGACCGGCTGGCCGGGCTGTTGCGGGCCCAGGCGCTGCTGCACTCGCTCGGCATCACCGGCTGGCAGGACGCCCTGCTCGGCGAGTTCAACGGCCAGCCCGACCCCTCGGACGCCTACCTCGCCGCCGCCCGCGACGGCTCCCTCACCGCCAGGGTCAACGGCGCCCTCTGGTGGGAACGCGACCGGGGCGCCGAGCAGATCCCCGAGCTGGTCGCCCGGCGGGCGGCGCTGCGCCACGGCCGCTTCCGGGCGGACTCGGTCAAGATCATGCAGGACGGAATCGCGGAGAACTTCACCGCGGCCCTGGGCAGTCCGTACCTGGACGCCTGCGGCTGCGCCACCGCCAACTCCGGTCTGAGCTTCGTCGATCCGATGGCGCTGCGGTCCCATGTGACCGAACTGGACCGGCTCGACTTCCAGGTGCACTTCCACGCGCTCGGCGACCGCGCGGTGCGCGAGGCGCTGGACGCCGTCGAGGCGGCTCGGGCCGCCAACGGCCGGCGGGCCACCCGCCACCATCTCGCCCATCTGCAGGTGGTCCACCCCGATGACGTGCCACGCTTCGCCCGGGTCGGTGCGATCGCCAACATCCAGCCGCTGTGGGCCGCCCACGAGCCGCAGATGGACGAACTGACCATCCCCTTCCTCGGCCCCGAACGCGCCGCCTGGCAGTACCCGTTCGGCTCACTGCTGCGGGCCGGTGCCACGCTCGCGGCCGGCAGCGACTGGCCGGTCAGCAGCCCCGACCCGATCGCGGGCCTGCACGTCGCGGTCAACCGGATGGAGCCCGAATCCACCGACGGCCGGATCTTCCTGCCCGAGCAGCGCCTCGACCTGGCCACCGCCCTCGCCGCCTACACGGCCGGCTCGGCCCACGTCAACGGACTCGACGACGCCGGGAGCCTGCGCACCGGCCTGCTGGCGGACCTGGTGGTGCTCGACCGCGACATCTTCGCCGCACCGGTGGAGGAGATCTGCGCGGCCCGGGTCCTCCAGACCTATACGGGGGGTGCGTTGGTGTACTCGGCCGAGTGAGGCCGTTCCTCCCGATCGGGAGGAACGGCCCGGCAGGGCCGGCCGACGTGGCGATCGGCTCGACGACGACCCCCGCCGGGAGCGCGAGGTCTTGCGGAGGGTGACGTCGTTGACGTCGGTGGTCAGCCGGTGCATCCGTGGGGTATCCAGGGATCGGTGGCCGTCCTACGGTGGCAGCTATGACGACGGATTCGGCACGAGCGCCTCGATCATCCCGTCTGGTACTCGTACCGCAGAGCCGTCCGGGTTACCTCGGCTCCCCCGTGTGGGCCGGACTGACGGGTGCTCTGACGCTCGGGGTTCTCACGCTTCCACTGGTGGGGCTGTTGGGAGTCGCCGGCCGGGATGCTCTCACGACCGGCGCGTTGATCGATGTCTTCCTGTTCGTCGTGCTCGGCCTCACTGTCGGCTTCGCCCGCGCCGTGGGACGCCGCCACGACGTTCACCGGGTCGAGTTCCTCCCCGCGGGCCGGCCTACCGATCTGAGGATCGTCCGGATGGTCGGGAGCAGCCGCATACCCATCGGGGAACTGCGGGAGGCCACAGTCGTCGAGCACGTCGAGACGCCCTACGACGAGTGCGATCCGGAGCCTGAGCGCTCCGTCGGTGTGGAGGTCCGACTCCGCACCGGGCGTGGTTCGGTGACATCCCCGCGCCATCTGCAGACCAGCCTGCAGGCGGCAGGCGACGAGTTGGACGCGCTCCTGCCCAGCGGCATCACCGCGGGAAGGCGGACCGAGTACTCCGCTCGTAGTCGCCCCCGGATCGAGCAGGAGCGCAAATCCTGGTGGCGTGTCGAACAGGTCGCCGAGACCTGGAACCTCTCAACCGCTGACACCCTGGCTCTCGCGCTGCGCCTGCACGTTCGCCGTTCCACCATCAGCAGCGGTCATGCCTATGACGTGGGCGTGACGGTGTACGAACCCTACGCGGTGAGGATGGTCGCCGAGCAGTTCGCGGACGGCACGGTCGCCCGATACGCCGTCTCGGTCCTGTTGGCACAGCTGGCGCGCGTCGGCGCGCCCGGCGAGCCGATCGCGCTCTCCTTTCACGGCCGGTCCAGCACTCCGAGGATTCCCTGGGACGGCGCTCTGCTCGGTGACGTGAGCGATCCGGAGGCCCGCCGCAGCCTGTCGCTCCTGCTGGCGGCCGCCCCCGCCGAGCCACCCGGCACCGGACAGCTGTTCTTCGACGGTTCCCTGGTCAGACTGCTGGGCGATGCGGAACTCACGTCCCGCTGCCGGGTGCTGCGCCGACTGCTGCTGGCCTGGGGATATACCCGCAGTGGTCAGGAGGACGTCGGCGAGCTGCCCGCCGAGGTGGCTGCCTACCTCTCCTACGTCCGGTACTCACTGTGCTGTGCCGCCCGTCGTGAGGACCTGCCACCACGGGTACCACCGCCGACCTCGCTGGACTGCCCCGACGGGCCCTGGACCGCCCCGCCCGGCATGCCTCCGGCCGACGAGCTGGCAGCCCGCGTCCAGCAGGCACTGGCCGACAGGCCCGTCGTGCGCCTGAGGAGGAATCAATCCCCCTGAGGTCGTACGATCCGGCCCGTCGGCTGTGGCGGAGGCCTTGGACCGGCCGGCACATGGCGGGCGGCCTCACATCATCACCGCAGCGCTGGAGGCCGTCCGACATCAGCACGCCACGGACAACCGACGGCACCCCCGTGCCGTCCCCAACTGATGACTAGTCAAAGTCATTGTGAATGAAGGCGGTACGTGAATTAATTTGAGCTGACGCGTTGCTCGGGCCCACGACACAGGCGGGACGGACTGGACCCTGGCACTGCTGGGTCTACTCGCCGGCGGACCGGGCGGCATGGTGGACGCCGTGATCGTCGACCTCGTCGAGCGGGGCGTACTTCGGGCTGAGGACGGGCGGTTGGGGCGCCCTGCGGAAATCACTGGCCGGCGTGCTGGCCGCCGCCGTCATGGGCCTGCAGTTGCAGACCCAAGTCCACCGGATCACGGCCTTCTTGCTGAACCCAGGCAGCGCCGAGGAGGGGGACGTGGAGTGACCTGGAGCACGGACACCGCCGCGGCGTCCGCCGACCCACCTCGCAGCGGGGTGGGAAGCCGAGCAGGGGGTGGAGAGATGGTGCAGTCGTACTCGACCGACCGGATGCCGGGTGGTCTCAAGGGCGCGCTGGTGGTGGTCTGGCTCCAGGCGGTCGTCAACTTCGTGGTAGCCATAGTCATGTTCCATGCGAACCAGACCGACATCGACCACGGCTACACCGACGGCAGCGGCCTGGCCGTCGCGTTCGCGTGGGTGACGATGGGGACGGCGGTGCTCCTGGCGGCCTGTGCGGTGGGGACGGCGATGCGCCGGAACTGGGCGCGGGTCACCGTGATCACGCTGCAGGTGGTGAACATCCTGAGCGGCGTGGTCCTCACACTGCTCGGCGGGGTGGTGCCGGGCCTGCTCGGCATAGCGGTCTCGGCGGCCATCATCGGGGGGTTCGGCTCGTCGAAGGCGATCGCCTGGATCCGGGGCTGACCATGGCGGGACGTGGCAGCGGTAGCGCGGGAAGGGAGTAGAGCAGGGCGTTGACGATCTCCCGCATCTCATAGTTGCCCCGGTGGCCGCTGACGGAGGGGTGCTGGGCCTTCCAGGAGGCGATGACGGGATCGATCAGGGCCCAGCGCTCATCGGTGCCACAGGATCCGGTGACGACAGAAGCGACATCACGTCACACGCCGTCCTCTGAGAGACGGTCAGTTTCGGCTCGCGCGGACCGCCTCGATCAGGTCGTGGGCCACACCCGGGTTGTAGAGCAGGACCGGCTCGGGAGTGTTCTTCCCCTCATTGGGAAAGGTGAAGAGATACCCCTCGAGGCCGTGCTCTGCGGCCAGCTGCTCGAACTCCTGCTCAGGCACCCGCCAGATCAACTGGGCGATTTCGCGCCCCGGCCACCACTCCTCCGGACATTCGAAGTTCCTGTCGATATCGGTCAGATACTCCACCGGGATCTCGAACGGGGCGAGCTGCTCGGTCAACCAGGCGATGAGCGCCGGTGCGTCGACCCGGGCCATCGGGGACTGCACAGTAGGCACGCACTCCACCGTCCGGTGCGCGTGGAGCACCACTTTGATCGACTTCCGGTCCCCCAGCCTCAACTTCTCGACCACGGAGACCCCGCGCAGCTCGCCTACGGTCTCGATCTTCTTCTCCCGCATCCGGCCGAGCACCATCCGATCCGGAAAGTCCGGCGGACAGAAATCGATCCACCGCACCATCTCGGCGTCGGCGGTGATGAGCACTCTCACCAGCAGGACGATCAGACCGACCAGGAGGATCAGGACCAGCGCCAGCAGAGCACCCCCGACGGGCAGCAGCCGGAGGAGAACGCCCATCACCAGAATAGCCGGCAGGAAGCCGATCGCCAGCTGGATCGGCAGCACGCTGCTCCTCTTGAGCATGGCGTGCACCTCGGCCCCCCGGTCGGGCACGAACTCCAGCCGCCACCAGCCGTCAGCCGACCGGGAGAGAACTTTCGCCAGCGGATCGGGACTTGAAGCTGCCATGGGTCACAAGATAGGTCAACTCCTCCGCGCCACGGCGGCCCAGTAGAAGGCGGCCTCAGGATTCACCGCCGGTTCACCGTCCGGGCGCCAGGCCATCACGGGAGCGATACCAGGCTCCGACAACTCCCAGTCGGCCACGAACCGTTGGGCCTGCTCGCGCCTTCGCGGCACCAACGTCATCCGGCCCTCGCCCTCGGCGTCCACCGCTGTACCGACGGCACAGGGCGCTGTCGTCGAGGTGGACGTCGTCCCAGTGCAGGCCGAGGGCTTCGCTCTTGCAGGGCTCGCGGTCGCTCACGGCAGATACTTCAGCACGGCCAGGCTCTCCGATCAGCTCAGATGCGACGGTGCCGGTCGGGCGGTCGGGCGATCGGGCTGGTGTCGGTGGCCTCGGGTAGCGTGCCGGGATGGGAAAGACTGTCACGTATCTGGAGATGACCGGGCCCGGAGAGCTGAAGCCGGGCCGGCCCGAGCCCGCGTTGGAGCTTCGACGCGAGGAGGGGCTGTCGGCGCTCGCCTGCTCGGTGCAGGCCCGGGTCGGTGCGGCCTACGGATGGCGCAGTTCGACGCGCTCCGACCAGGAGTGGCGGGAACTGGCGCTGGCGCACCCGCATCGCCAGTACTGGCTGATCCGGCTCGCGAGCGAGACGGCCGGGATCGCCGCGTTGGAACCCCAGCCCGGCGGGGACGTGGAGATCCGCACCTTCGGACTCCTGCCGGAGTACGTCGGCCGGGGACTCGGCGGGCATGCGCTGACGCTGGCGCTGCATCAGGCATGGGCGACCGAACCACTGGAGGCAGCGGCCGTCCGCAGGGTGTGGCTGCACACCAACTCCGACGACCACCCGAGCGCGCTCCTCAACTACACGCGCAGGGGCCTGCGCGTCTACCACACCGAGGTCGAGGAGTAGCGCCCACGCCCACATCCAAGCCACGCGCCGCGCGCCGCCCGACGGCCGGGTCGGTCGCGGTCCGCCGGCTGCGGCGCCGGGGTCAGCTCGGGGGTGGGCTGTCCCAGGAGTAGGAGTCGGGCAGGTTGTGCGCGCCGCCGGAGTTCTCGTTGTGGATGGCCGCGTTGGCGGTGTACGAGGTCCCGTTGGTGAACGTCACCAGGCAGCGCAGGTGGGCGGTCGCGCCGCGCTCGGTGTCGTGGACGTGCGGGGTGCACGAGACGGAGGCGACCGGCCGCTTGTCGTGCGTGGTGATGTGCGACTTCATCACGTTCTGCAGAGCCGCGTAGGCGTCCGTGTTGGGTCCGCAGCCGGCCGCCGCGCCGGCCACGGCCGCCAGCGCCGCCACGGCCCGCCAACCCCCGTGCCGGGCCCGGAGTCGGCGGGGCCCACGGAATCGGTCCACCCGCATGGGCGCGCTCCTGATCGCTGGTCGAAAGGCCCTGATCGTAGCCCACGAGGGCCGGCGGGTTCGGTGTGCGGGCCGGTCTCGCCGTCGTGCAGCTGACGGGTGGGTGCGAGGCCGGCCGCGACGGCGGCGGGCGGGTTGCCGAGCGGGGAGTCCGTGCTGCTGGGAAACTGCCGGGAGGTGCGTTTCGCTGTCGATCGGGCATGTGTGCCGGAGGGTGAGGTCAGGGTGCAGGGCCCCGGCTCGCGGTGGGGGGAGGGGGCGGAGGACGAGGCCGTGCTCGTCGTGCAGAACTCGGCCTCCAGTGGTCCCGGCCGGGTGGCCGGCTGGTTGCGGGAGGCCGGGCTCGGGGCGGCGGTGGTGCACGCGTACCAGGGCGAGCCGCTGCCCGCGGTGCTGGGGGGCCGGGCGCTGGTGGTGCTCGGCGGGGGCTTCCTGCCCTGGGAGGACGCCCGCGCACCCTGGCTCGCCGGCGTACGCGATCTCACCGGGCAGGCACTGCGGGACGGCAATCCCGTGCTGGGCATCTGTCTGGGCGGCCAGCTGCTGGCACACGTCGCGGGCGGCACCGTGAAGGACGGCTACGGCGAGCCCGAGTACGGGAGCACGCCGATCCGGCTGCGTGCCGCTGCGCAGGAGGATCCGCTCTTCGGGGCGCTGCCGGCGGTGGTGCCCGCCATCGAGAACCACGTGGACGCCGTCACCGAGCTCCCGCCGGCCGCGGTGTGGCTGGCGGAGAGCGAACGGTGCCCGCACCAGGCGTTCCGGGTGGGGGAACGCGCCTGGGGCGTGCAGTTCCACCCGGAGGCGCCGGCCGAACGGATCCGCTCCTGGGACCGGGAGCGGCTGGGTGCGCAGGGCTTCGACCCGGATCGGATGTACGAGCGGGCGGTGGCCGACGAGCCGGTGTCGTCGGCCACCTGGCGGGCCTTCACCCATCGGTTCGCCGGGGTCGTCGCCGCGATCCGCAGGTGACCGCGCACCGGGTGATCCCGCCTGATCAGGCGGTATCGCTTCCCCGGGCCGCGGCGGAGGCGGTGTGCGCCGGCAGCGGGCCGCCCGAGCGGGGCGCCGGGGAGGCGCGGCGCTGGGAGAGCGCGGCGCCGATGACCTTCCGCAGCACCGAGGGGTGGAAGAGCACGCTGGGCGGAGCCACCATGTTGGCGACCCTGGCGAAACGGGACCAGACCTGCGCGTCGTGAACGGAGACGGCGAAGATCTGCTTGTTGTACCAGTGGGCGATCCTGGCCCCGAGCGGCCGGCCGTGGGGGTTCCACATGAGGTCCGAGTTGCTCGACAGCGTCCACGGGACCAGCAGCACGCGCGCGACCCGGCGCTGGAACCTGCCGCTCAGTCCGTCGAGTCCGCCGCCCGCCGTTCGCGACACGGCCAGCATCCGGTGGAGCAGGTCGGCCTCCAGCGCCGCCACGGTCAGCCCCTGGCCGTACACCGGGTTGAACACGCAGACCGAGTCGCCGACCGCGACCAAGCGCTCCGGCCAGGCCTTGACCTTGTGGTACTGGTTCCACTGGTTGTTGACGTTGACGTAGCGGCGGGTGGGTTCCGCATCGGTACGGCGCTCGATCAGCTCGCCCAGCAGCGGGTTCCCCAGGCCCTTGGCGAAGTCCAGATAGCCCTGGTCGTCGACCGGCGGCGCCTGGTCGCCGAAGCCGATCAGTGAGCACATCCAGCGGTTGCGCTCGACGGCCAGGATCACGCCGCCCCGGGGGACGTCGGGCGCGGACGTCATCTGGTAGGCGCCGTCGAAGTCCACCTCGTCCTGCTCCGGACGGGCGAAGGCCATCGAGGTGTACGTGATCTTCGCTTTCACCACGCGCCGCGCGGGCACGGACACGCCCAGCTCACCGAGCCAGCCGTCCAGGCCGCTGGTGCGCCCCGAGGCGTCGACCACCAGGTCCGCCTCCAGCCGGACGGGCTCCTCGGCGCCGTCCGCGCGGTACACCACCCCGGTCACGACCCCGGCCCGCCCCATCACAAGGGCCTCACACCGCGCGGAGGCCACCGGCGTCACGCCGGGCAGGGCCAGCACCCGCTGCCGCAGGCGGCGTTCCAGCTCGTCCCGGGTGAACGACTGGATCAGCACACCCGTGCGGGCGCGCGGGGCGTACCCGGCGGGCTGCAGGAAGCTGACCCGCTCGCCGTAGTCGAAGACCGGCGCACCGAGCTCGTGCAGTTCGGCACGCAGGCCGGGGAAGAGCGTCTCGAGGACCTGCGCGCCCTTGGCCAGCATGGCGTGGGCGTGATACCCCTGCGGCGCATGCGGATGGGCACCGGTGTCCCCGTCGATCGGATCCCGTTCCAGGATGACGACTTCGCGGAAATGGTCGGTCAGCACCCGGGCCGTCACCAGACCGGCGTACCCGCCGCCGATCACCACGGCCTTCCCGTGGCGGTCGCCCGACGTGCCTGTCCGCATCCCCATGAGTCCTCCTTCTGTCGGCCGGTCAGCCGGATGTCCACTACTGCTCTACACCAGGTAACAGGGCGTCAGGGGGTGACGACAGGGAAACCCGCACATCGTTCCGCACGCCGGGGGTGAACCCTGCGGGGCGAACGCGCCGGAGCCGACGCGCGCCGGTGACGGACACGCCAGGGGCGAACGGCCCCCGGCGGGTCGGCGGGCCGCAGCGACCGGATCGGCGCCCCGACCCGTCCTGAGTAGTGCGCAGGGGCGGGTCGCCGATCCGGGCGATCCCGGGAGGGCCCTTGCGATGCCGACAAGTTGACGGAGTGTGGGATCTTGACTCGACAGATGTTCTTCTCGGGCGACGCCGACGCGGGAGGCCGCCGGTCTGGCCGGTCCGGGCGGTCCGGGCGGGGGGCCGTGCTGGGCGCCGCGGCCGCCGCGGCCGCTCTGCTGGTGGGGGTGTCGGTGCCGACCGCGAGTGCGGCGACGGCGAGCCGCGCCGACCTGCCGTCCCCGCTGCCGGCCTGGAGCAGCGATCCGACCTACATCCAGGACCTGGGAGCCGCACCCGCCGACCGGAGCCTGTCGCTGCGGGTCTACCTGGCGGGGAAGGACCCGGTGGGCATGGTCGCGGCGGCCCGGCGGGTCTCGACGCCCGGCGACTCCGGCTACGCCCACTACCTGACGCCCGCCCAGTTCACCGACCGCTTCGGCACCGACGCGGCGCAGAGCGCCACCGTGCGCTCCTGGCTGACCGGCTTCGGCATGAGCGTCACGGATGCGAACGCCCACTACCTGACCGTCAGCGCGAGCGTGGCCGAGGCGCAGAAGGCCTTCGCCACCTCGCTGCACGCCTTCGACTGGAAGTCGGATCCGGCCGGCCCAGGCGTCGCACCCGTGAGCGGGATCTCGGTGCCGAAGGCGCTGGGCCGCGACATCAGCACGGTGATCGGGCTCGACATCCGGCCGGGCGCCACGGCCGCCTCCCATGCCCAAGCCGCACCCACAGCCACCCCCACCCCCGCTTCCACCCCCGCCCCGGCGACGTGCTCGCAGTGGTGGGGACAGCACAGCTCGGCGATCCCGCCCGTCAACGGACAGACGAGCGCCGTCGACGCGATCTGCGGCTACACCCCCCAGCAGCTGCGCGACGCCTACGGCGTGACGGACGGCCCGTACACCGGCAAGGGCCGCACCGTGGCCGTGGTGCTGGACGGCGCGCTGCCCACCATGGCGGCGGACGCGAACCGCTTCTTCGCCGCCCACGGCCTGCCGGGCTTCGCGCCCGGCCAGTACAGCGAGAACTTCGGCCCCAACTTCGCGGCCAGCTGCCAGGGTTACGCCGACCTGCCGGAGGAGCCGCTGGACGTCGAGTCGATCCACATCACCGCACCGGACGCCAAGGTGGTCTACGTGGGCGCCGACTGCACCACGGGCCAGCGCGGCGGCGGCAACCTGCCGTTCCTGGACGCCGAGACCCGGATCGTGGACCAGCACCTCGCCGACGTGGCGACCGACTCGTTCAGCACCACCGAGGGCGGCAGCCCGGCGAGCGTCGTCGCGGCCTGGGATCAGATGTTCCAGCAGGGCGCGCTGGAGGGCATCGGCTTCAACTTCGACTCCGGCGACGGCGGCGACGCGGCCTACCCGCAGTTCGGCATCCCGGCCGCCGTCAGCTTCCCCGCCTCGGACCCGTGGGCGACCGCGGTGGGCGGCACCACCCTGCAGATCGGCCGGCAGGGCGAGGTGGTCGGCGAACTCGGCTGGGGCCACGACCAGACCAAGCTGACCGCGGACGGCACCGGCTACCTGACCCCGCCGCCCGGCCGCTTCGACGAGGGCTCCACGGGCGGCCGCAGCGCGCTCTACGCCCAGCCCTGGTACCAGAAGGGCGTCGTGCCGCAGTCCCTGGCGACGGCCGACGGCACCGCCCCGGCGCACCGCGAGGTGCCGGACATCGCCGCCGACGGCGACGGCGTGACCGGGTGGCTGATCGGCTACAGCGCCGGCGGCACCTACAGCGAGGTCACCGAGGCCGGCACCAGCGGCTCGGCGCCCCTGGTGGCCGGCCTGGAGGTGGACGCGGCCCAGGCCCGCGGCCGCGCCCTCGGCTTCGCCAACCCGCTGCTCTACTCGCTCAGCGGCACCCCGGCGATCCACGACGTCCTGCCCGCCCCGGCCGGCCCGGCCCCGATGGCGGTCCAGTGGGAGCGCGACTACTCCGCCCCGAGCGGCTACTCGCCCTGGCTGCTCACCCTCGACCAGGACACCTCGCTGAAGACCACACCCGGCTACGACGACGTGACCGGGATCGGCTCCCCCACAGCGGACTTCGTCCGCTCCTTCGGCCGCCGCTGACCACATCCGTCCGGCAGCGGGCCGAACCGGTTGGTGGGTCCCGATACGGACGGTACGTCGCCGTGCAGAGCCGGCGGTATGACAGGTCGATGGCCCAGGTGTGACGGGTCCGTTATGTCCGTCTGCGACACTCGCCCGGTGACTACCTCGAACGATGCTGCTCGCGCGACCCTGCTCCGCCGGGGGTTCGCCCTGGAATACACGACGCTGGCGTGGAACGTCGTGGGCATCGTGGTCCTTGCCGTGGCCGCGATCTCCGCGCGGTCCGTGGCGCTGGCCGGGTTCGGGCTGGACTCGCTGATCGAGATCGGCGCCTCGACCGTCGTGGTGTGGGAGCTGAGCGGCACCGGTGAGGAGCGGCAGCGTCGCGCGCTGCGCCTGATCGGCGTGGGCTTCGCGCTGCTGGCCGGATACCTGCTGGCGCAGTCCACGTGGGTGCTGGCCAGCGGCTTCCACCCGCACCACTCGCCGCGGGGCATCGTCTGGACCGCCGTCACCGCCGTGGTGATGTTCGCCCTGGCCGCCGGCAAGGCGCGTACCGGCGCGGCGCTGGACAACCCGGTACTGAAGACCGAGGGCCGGGTCACCCTGATCGACGGGCTGCTCGCCGCCGCGGTGCTGGTGGGCCTGGTCCTGAACAGCACGCTCGGGTGGTGGTGGGCCGATCCGCTGGCCGGCTTCGTGCTCGTCTACTACGCGGTGCGCGAGGTGAAGGAGATCTTCTTCGGCGAGCACTGAGCGGCCTGGTCGCACCGGTGGGGGCCGGCGCGCGGCCGGCCCCCACGGCTTCACTGTCCGGCGGGTTCACTGTCCGGCGGGTTCACTGTCCGGCGGGTTCGCTGTCCGGCGAGGCCGCCACCGCCTCCGACTCCTGTTCCGCCCTGCGTAGTTGCTCCAGGACTGCCTCGCGGTCGGTGAGCAGGACGGTCAGGATCCGGCGGGCCGACTTGAGCAGCTCGGAGACGTCCGCACCGGCCAGCGCGTACAGCACCACGCCCCGCTCCCGGGTGGCGATCACGAGGCCCGAGCGTTTGAGCACCGCGAGTTGCTGGGAGAGGCTGGACGGCTCGATCCGGAGGTCGGCCAGCAGATCGCGCACCGGGAGCGGGCCGCCCTGGAGGAGCTCCAGCACCCTGATCCGCACCGGGTGGCCCAGCATCCGGAAGAACTCCGCCTTGACCTGGTAGAGCGGCTGTTGCATCAGAGCTCCAGCGTGCTCTCGACCTGCTTCAGCCGGTGCCTGGCCATCGCCAGGTTCGCCCGGCTCCGGTCCAGGACGAGGTAGAGGAACAGCCCCTGGCCACTGCGCGAGTTCAGCAGCCGGATCAGGTGGTACTGGTTGGTCAGCGTCACCAGGATGTCCTCGATGCCGCCGGTCAGGCCGAGCATCTCCATGGTGCGCAGCTTCGCCCGCACCAGGTCGGTGTTGCCGGCCGCCGCGACCATGAGGTCGAAGTCGCGCCCGCCGCCGAGGGTGCCCAACGCCATGCCGCTTCCGTAGTCGACGAGTGCCACACCCAGGGCACCCTCGATCATCATGGCTTCCTTCAATGCGATCTCTGTCTCTGCCATGCCCCGACCGTAGGACGCCGCAGAGCACACGGTTTTGAGAATTGCAGAAGTCTGCAATTCGACGATCCTGATCGGCTAGAGTTCGCTCTCTTGAGCCGAAGATCGTTGAATGATAAACTAACTGGGCAGCAGGCCGACCGCCCGCCGCCCAGCACCAGGAGGAACGATGACGACCACCGTGACGGACAACCCCGACCGCTCCCGGTTCGAGATCACGGACGACGGTGAACTCGCCGGCTTCGCCGAGTACTTCCGGCACGAGAACGAGATCGCCTTCATCCACACCGAGATCGACCCCGCCTTCGCGGGCCGCGGCCTCGCCGGGGTCCTGGCCCGCGCCGCGCTCGACGCCGCCCGGGAGCAGGGCGCGGACGTGCTCCCCTACTGCCCCTTCATCAGGGGCTGGCTGACCAAGCACCCGGAGTACGTAGACCTGGTGCCCGAGGCCCAGCGCAGCCGCTTCGGCCTCTGAGCAGCACCCCGTTCAACGACGGCGGCCGCCCGGGAGTTCACCTGGGCGGACGCACCCCCACCGCCCCCTGCTCAGCAACCAGAAAGCGCTGCTCGTGCCGATGCCGTAGGCGAGGTGGGCGGTGAGATCATCACCCAGCGTCTTGGCGTCGTACGTCCAGATGGGTTCGTAGAGTCCCGCGATCGGAAGCACCACGTATCCACTGAGCCACACGAGCGCACCGTACGGGAGCCCGTACAGGACGTGGGGTTTGCGCAGCGAGGCACTGACGATGCCGTAGCAGGCCGCGTTGCCCACTCCATAGGCCCAGTGCATGAACGTGCTGACGGGGAACGCCGCGCTGTCCGGCAGCTCGCGCCGGGTGAAGGCCTCGACCAGGCGCTTGCCGACCTGCCCTGGATCCGGCGCCTCCTGCCAACTGCGGACCGGGGCGAACTCCCAGTGCAGGGCGTTGCGTTCGCCACCGTCCCGGCGCTGGCGCAGGAACCGCACGGTGTCCATGCAGACGGTGCCGATCGCTCCTGCCGCCAGCCCCGCACCGACGGCGCCGAGCGGAGTCAGCTGCTTGCGAGTGCGCATGGGTCGATCACACTCCCGATCCCCGTTCTCAGAAGGCCCCACCGGAAGCCCCAAGCGCCCGCTCGACGAGCTGCGCACCGGTACCGGGCCCGGCTCGGGTCGCCGCGCGCGGCGACGGCGCCCACCGGCTCCCACTCTACGTGTCACCGCAGCCCGGCGCCGCCCGGAGCCGTACGGGGTGCGGTCGGCCACCGGCCGTACGACGCTGGAGGCACCGGCCTGTCGAGCGCGGGAGGAGTACCGCTCATGGCCGCTCTGATCGCCGTGAACGTCGGCATGCCCAAGGACGTCCCCTGGCGCGGCAGGACCACCCACACCGGCATCTGGAAGCACCCCGTCGCCGGGCCCGTGATGGCGCGCCGGCTCGACCTGGACGGCGACGGGCAGGGCGACCTCGCCGGGCACGGCGGCGAGCAGCGTGCCGTGCTGGTCTACCAGTTGAGCTCCTATCGCCACTGGCAGGAGCATCTGAAGCGGGACGACTTCACGTACGGCCAGTTCGGCGAGAACCTCACCGTGGACGGACTCGCCGACGACGAGGTGTGCATCGGCGACCGCTACGGGATCGGCGGTGCGGTCTTCGAGGTCACCCAACCCCGGGTGACCTGCTACCGCGTGGGGTTGCGGCTCGGCGAGCCGCAGATGGCCGCCCTGCTGGTGTCCCATCACCGCCCGGGCTTCTACATGCGGGTGCTGTCCGAGGGGCTGGTGCGGGCCGGGGACGAGATCGTGAAGATCGCCTCGGGCCCCGAGGAGATGACCGTCGCGGAGATCGACGCTCTGCTCTACCTGCCCGGCCACGCCCGGCCGCAGCTCGAACGGGCCCTGCGCATCCCCGCGTTGAGCCCCGGCTGGAAGACGTCGCTGCAAGCACTGCTCGACGACGCGGATCGCGACTCCGGCGCCACCGGCGGAAACCGCGGGCTGACCACCAGCAGCCCGCCGCCGGCCTGGCCCGGGTTCCGCCGGCTCGAAGTCGCCCGCGTCGAGCCGGAGAGCGCGAGCATCTTCTCGCTCACTCTGGCGGCAGCCGACGGTGAGCCGCTCCCGGCCGCGCTGCCGGGGCAGTTCCTCACCGTCCGCCTGCAGCCGGACCCACAGACCTCCCCGGTCATCCGCAGCTACTCGCTCTCCGGCCGACCGGGCGCCGAAACGTACCGCATCAGCGTCAAGCAGGAGCCACACGGCCTCGCCAGCGTCTACCTGCGTCAGCGCGTGAAGGCGGGTGACGTTCTCGACGTCGCTGCTCCGCGCGGCACGTTCCTGCTCGCGGACGCGGACACGCCGGTCCTGCTGCTGTCCGCCGGTGTCGGTGCCACCCCGGTCCTGGCCATGCTGCACGCTCTGGCCGCGCAGGGCTCGCAGCGCGTGGTGTGGTGGCTGCACGCGGCCCGGGACGGCGAGAACCACCCGTTCGCCGACGAAGTGCGCGCACTGCTCTCCCAGTTGCCCGCAGGCCGGTCGTTCGTCGCCTACAGCCATCCGTCCGGCGCCGACCGCCCGGGCACCGACTACACGGTCAGTGGGCGTCTCAGTCCCGAGCGGATCCGCAGTCTGGCCCCGCCTCCGGACGCAGACGCCTACATCTGCGGGCCGAACGCCTTCATGCGGGACATGACCGGAGCCCTGGAGGCCTGCGGCCTGCCGCCCTCCCGGATCCACACCGAGGTCTTCGGGGCCACCTCCGCCATCACCCCCGGCGTGGTGACCGGATCCGCCCGGGCACCGCACCAGCCGGCCGCTCCTCCCGACGCCCGCCCGGACCCCTCCGTCGCCGTATCCGTAGCCTTCGCACGCAGCGGGCTGGTCGTCCCCTGGCACCCTGACTACGGAACGCTGCTCGAGCTCGCCGAGGCCTGCGACGTACCCGTGCGCTGGTCCTGCCGCACCGGAATCTGTCACACCTGCGAGACCGCGCTTCTCTCCGGCCACGTCGAGTACGCCCCACAGCCCCTGGAGCCTCCCGCCGGAGGAAGCGCGCTCATCTGCTGTTCGACACCCCCGGCCGACGTGGTCCTGGACATGTGACCGAGCCGTGCCTGCGCCACGTCCTTGAGCGTGGGCTACGGCACGGCACGACTCCTGGTCAGGCAGAAGGGATGCCCGGCCGGGTCGGCGAGAACCCGCCACCTGTCGCCGCCCGGTTGGTACTCCGGCTTGACCGCGCCCAGCTCCAGCAGCAGAGCCTCGGCCTCGTCGAGGTCGTCGACCGCGAAGTCGAGGTGCATTTGCTGCGCCGCGCTCTGGTGCGGCCAGTGTGGGGGCCGGTAGTCGTCAACCCGCTGGAAGCCGATGAAGAGCCCGTCCTCGCGGGTGAGGCCGGCGAAGTCACCGTCGGACTTCGGGTGAAGCTCGAAGCCGGTGGCTTGCCGATAGAACGCGGCCAGCGCCTCGGGATCGGCGCAGTCGAGTGTTATCGCGGTCAGCTTCATCTGGAGGGGCATGGCAACTCCGTGACAGACATCGTGCTGCGGGCTCGAACTCGTCTGGCCTCACACCATAGTGATCGGATCCACGCGTCATGACCTGATTTTGAGGCCGGATCAGGACGCCGTCGCGGGGACGAGGTGGTCGAGTCCCTGTGCGCTGCCCGTCGCGGCCTCGATCGAGCGCGGCAGCATGATGCTCTCGTAGGCGCGGACGGCGGCGTCGACGCCGGCTTCGGTGACGAGGGCGTGGGCGAGGTCGGAGCCGTCGAGCATGGCGAGGTTGGCGCCGAGCCCGACCGGGGGCATCAGGTGTGCGGCATCGCCGAGCAGTGTGACGCCGGGAACGTGCTCCCAGGTGTGCGGGGTGGGCAGGACGAAGAGGGAGCGGTTGACGAAGCCGGTGTCGCCGTTGCTCACGACGTAGCGCAGGCTCTCGTCCCAACCGGCGAACGTCCTCAGCAGGTGCGTCCGCACGGCCTGCTGGTCGGCGAGGTCGATGCCGGCGGCCACGTGCCAGTCCTCCGGTGCGCGGAGCGCGAGGTATGCGCGGATGTGGCCGTTGCTGTTGCGCTGGGCGACCAGGGACCTGCCGGCGTCCTTCACCAGCAGCGATCCGTTGCCGACCAGCCGCGCGAGCTCGGGATGGCGGGTGTCGCACTGGTCGAATCCGGTCTCGACGAAGGAGACGCCGGTGTAGCCCGGTGCGGCGGGCGACAGGGCCGGACGGACGCGTGACCAGGCGCCGTCGGCGCCGACCACCAGGTCGAAGTCCTCGGCGGTGCCGTCGCCGAAGAGCAGCCGGCAGGTGCCGTCCGGCAGTGGGGTGACCCCGGTGACCGCGCGGTTCCACCGCACCGTGCCCTCGGCGAGCGAGTCCAGCAGCAGGCCGCGCAGTTGGCCCCGGTCGATCTCAGGCCGGCCGCCGGTGGCGGACGGCCCGTGCTGCGCCAGGAGGGCGGCGGTGGCGAAGTCGAGCACGCGCCACTCGTCTCCTTCGGGGCGGGCGAGGGCGTGGAATCGGTCCAGGAGCCCCGCCGAACGCAGCGCGGCCTGTCCGGTGTCGGGATGCATGTCGAGGGTGCCGCCCTGCGGGCGGGCGTCGGCGGAGGCCTCGCGTTCGAAGACGGTGACGGAGCGGCCGTGTTGCTGCAGGACCCGGGCGCAGGTGAGGCCGCCGAGGCCGGCGCCGACGATCGCGATGCGGGGATCACGAGCAGAGTTCATGGGAGTGCCCTTCGGGAGGTGGGTGAGGAGCCGGCGGCCAGCGTCCGCTGTCCGGCGTCACCACGAAAGCACACTCGCTAAATAAGTGCAATGACTACACTTTCGAATCCGATGCACCTCAGGCTATGGTGGGCGAGTGACCGAACCGACCGGGCGCCGCGAGCGCAAAAAGGCCCAGACCCGCCAGTCCCTGGCCGACGCCGCGCTCGAGCTCTTCCTCGAGCGCGGCTACGACCAGGTCGGCGTCAAGGACGTCGCCGACTCCGCCGACGTCTCGGTGACCACCCTGTTCAAGCACTTCTCCGGCAAGGAAGCCCTGGTCTTCGACCAGGAGGACGACCTCGAAGCAGCACTCGTCGCCGCCGTGCGCGAGCGCGTCCCGGGCCAGTCGATCCCGCAGGCCTTGCGCGAGCACATCCTGCTGACGCAGACCCGGTTCGCCGTCCATGCCACGGACCCGCGGTTCGCCGACTTCACGCGCATGGTGCAGGAGACCCCCGCGCTGCGCGACTACGCCCACCGCATGTGGACGCGCCACGAGGCGGCCCTGGCGCGGGCCATCGCCGAAGCTGTCGGCGCGCCCGACGGCGACGTCGGCTGCGCCGCCCTGGCCCGGTTCGCGCTGGAGGCCCGCGGCCTCATCCTGCGGCACGCCGACCCGCGCCGAGCCGCCGACGAGGCCTTCGCCCTGCTCGAACACGGCTGGGCGGCCTCCCACCCGGGCAGCTGACGCTCTCTGCGCTGATCAGGAGGGCAGGGATCCGAGCCAGTCGATCAGGAGCCGGTTGACCTCGGTGGGGCGTTCCTGCTGGATCCAGTGCCCGCAGCCGTCGAGGATGTGGCAGGAGAGCAGGCCGGGCAGGGTCGCGGGGTAGGCCGCGATCGCGTCGGCCAGCCAGGTGGTGGAGGCGTCCAGAGCTCCCCCGATGAACAGGGAGGGCTGGGCGATGGGGGCGCCGTCGAAGGCGGCGAGGTCCTCCCAGTCGCGGTCCATGTTCCGGTAACGGTTGAGTGCCCCGGTCAGGCCGGTGCGCTCGAACTCACCGGCGTAGACGTCGAGGTCGTGGTCGGTGAGCCAGTCGGGCCGTGCCGTGGGAAACCGGTCACGCAGTGACCCGCCCCGGCCGACGAAGTGCGGATCCGGCGCACCCGCTGCGGGCATGGTGCCGGCGGAGAAGGCGGCGTAGAAGCCCGCGAGCCAGCCGCGCACGTCCGGTTCGATCTCGGCTTCGGCCCGGCCCGGGTCCTGGAAGTAGGAGACGTAGATCTCCTCCTCCCCGCCCATCCGCGCGAAGATCTCGCTGGGCCTCGGTCCGCCACGCGGGTTGTAGGGGACGCTCAGCAGTCCCACCGCGCGGAAGACGTCCGGCCGGACCAGGGCGGAGTTGGCGGCGATGACCGAGCCCCAGTCGTGGCCGACGACCACCGCGGACTCCTCGCCCAGGGCGCGCACGACCGCCGCGTTGTCCTCGATCAGGTCGAGCATCCGGTACCCGGTCGCATCCCCGGGCCTGGAGGAGCGCCCGTACCCACGAACATCGATGGCGACCGCGCGATACCCGGCTGCGGCCAGTGCCGGCAGCTGGCGGCGCCAGGAGTACCAGGACTCCGGGAACCCGTGCACGAGCAGGACCAGCGGTCCACTGCCCTGCTCCACCAGGTGGATCCGGCCGGCGGGCGAGCGCACCAAACGGTGGGTGATACCTGTGACCTGCTGTGACATGGATCCTCCTGGGATCTTGATCTCCCGTAACCCGTAGCCCGAACCCATCAATACCGCCCGATGCGACCCGTACTGACGATCGTCGCGAGCATCGTGCGGGCAGGGCGAGATTCGTTGCCGAATCGGCAAGACGGCCCCGCCCCGCCCCGAAGCAGACTCCTCACGCGGACGTCAGATCCACTCCGTCGCCAACCAGACCGTCACGGCCGCGGCGAGCACGAGCGTGACGTTGAGGGCCACCTGCCGGTCGCCCAGCCGCAGGTGAACCCCGGTCGCGGCGATCTGCAGGACCACGAATCCGAGGGCGGCGGCCAAGGCCAGCCACGGCGCGATGCCGGTCAGCGGCGGGAGCAGCAGCCCGATCGCGCCGAGCAGTTCGACGGCCCCGATGGCCCTGACGGCCGGCATCGGGGTGTGGTCCACCCAGGCCATCATCGGCCGGAGCTGTTCACGGCTCCGGGCCACCTTCAGCCCGCCCCCGTAGAGGTAGAAGAGGGCGAGCAGACCGGCAACGATCCAGTACGCGACGTTCACGATGCGGTGAAGTCGGTCGCGGGCTCGGTGGCGTAGCGGCTCATCGCCCGGATGCTCGCCTGCGGGGTCAGCGCCTGACCACCGGCGATCATGTCCTGCAGGTCGCGGAAGTACTGCACGTACAGATCGGGTGTGAACGTGCTGAGCATGACGGCCGGTTGGTCGGTCAGGTTGGCGAAGGTGTGCGGAGCGCCGGGCGGGACCATCACCAGCGTGCCGGCCGTCGCGTCGTGGTGCTGCTCGCCGACCGTGAAACGCACCGTGCCGGAGATGACGTAGAAGCCCTCGTCGTGCTGGGCGTGACGGTGCTGCGGTGGTCCGGGCGTGTGCGGCGCGAGGACGGACTCGGCGAGCCCGAGGCGGTGCCCGGTGTTGCTGCCGTCTTCGAGGATGCGCAGCCGGGTGGTGCCCAGCACGATCGTCTCGCCGTCGTGCGGACCGACCACCGAGACGGCGGGGTCGGGCATCGGATCAGTGGTTTCCGGTTCGTCGTTCATGCCTCGATTCCACCGCCGGGGCGCGGCGGCCGTCCAAGACCTGTTCTGTGCGGCCGATACCCCACGGGTATCGTTGCGCCATGGAGCTACGCACGCTGCGCTACTTCGTGGCGGTCGCCGAGGAACTCCACTTCGGCCGGGCCGCCGCCCGGCTGCACATGAGTCAGCCACCGCTGAGCCGGTCGATCAAGCAGCTGGAGACCGAGCTCGGCGCCCCGCTGTTCGACCGCTCCTCCGCCGGCGTGACGCTCACCCCGGTCGGGGCGGTGCTGCTGGACGAGGCGCGTGCGCTGCTCGAGCACGCCGACCGGGTGCTCGTGCGCACGGCCGCGGCGGCGGGCACCGCGACGATCACGGTCGGCATCCTGGGCGACAGCACCGACCCAGGCGCAACCCGGCTCGCCGACGCCTACCGCCGCCGGCACCCCGGCGTCGAGGTCCGGATCCGCGAGACCGACCTGACCGACCCCACCTGCGGGCTGCACGCCGGACTGGTCGACATCGCCCTGACCCACGCGCCGTTCGACGAGACCGGCCTGACCGTGCGCGCCTTGCGCGCCGACCCGGTGGGAGCCCTGCTGCGCGCGGACGATCCGCTGGCCCGCCGTGACAGCCTGCGCCTCGCCGACCTGGCCGACCGCCGCTGGTTCCGGTTCCCGCAGGGCACCGACCCGATCTGGCAGGCGTACTGGCACGGCGGGGAGCCCCGCGAGGGCCCGGTGGTGCGCGCCGTCCAGGAATGCCGGCAGGCCGTCCTGTGGAACGGCACGGTCGGCATGACCCTCCTGGACCACGCGCCGGGGGCGGGGCTGGCCGTGGTGCCGCTGACCGACATGCCGCCGAGCCGGCTGGTCGCGGCATGGAACGAGGGCGACACGAATCCACTGATCCGCTCCTTCGTCCAGCTCGCCACCGCCGCCTACCACCGGTGAGCGGCCCGCAGTCCCGCGAACTGACGGTGTGGAGCAGTTGTTATCATCAACGGAATTTCACTTCCCATCGGGAAGTGTCCTGTTGAGGAGCTTGTCGATGGCCACCAACTGCCTGACCGGGCAGCACACCCACCACGACGTCTACGCTGCCCAGTGCCCCTGCCGGGCCATGCTGGACCTGCTCGCGAACAAGTGGTCGGCCCTGGCCATCGGAGCGCTGGAAGAAGGCCCGCTGCGTTTCGGCGCCCTGCAACGGCTCCTGCAGGGTGTCAGCCCCAAGGTGCTCACCCAGACGCTACGGCGCCTGGAGGACGCGGGACTCGTGGACCGCACCGTCTACCCCGCGGTGCCGCTGCATGTGGAGTACGCCCTGACGGATCTCGGCCTCAGCGCGGCCGTACCGCTGCGGCTGCTGCGGACCTGGGTCGAGGAGAACATCGACGCCGTCGCGAGTGTGCCGAGCCGCCCGGGGACGGAGGCGTCGGCTTCGGCGTCTGCGTCGAAGTAGCCGCCGGACGGGCTGGCTCTAGGCGGGGAGTTGGAAGCCGAGTGCCGTGAGGGCGGTCTCGGCGGCCTGCTGGTCCTGCTCGGCGCTGCCACCGGAGATGCCGAGGCCGCCGATGAGCCTGCCGTCCTCGAGGATCGGGTAGCCACCGCCGACAGCCATCAGGCGGGGGTGACCGGCGAGGGGGGCGATCCTGGGGTCTGCCACGTAGTCGTTCCAGGTGTGGGTGGCGTAGCCGAAGGCCGCCGACGTCCAGGCCTTGTCGATCGCGACCTCACTGGCGAGGAACGGCGTGGCGTCGGTGCGCTGGAAGGCCCGGAGGTGACCACCGGCGTCGGTGACGGCGACGGCGGCCTCGAAGCCGATCTCCTGCGCGGCGCTGCGCACCGCGTCGATCAGGGCGTTGGCGGCGGCGAGGGTGACGGAGGCGGCGGAGGTGGACTTGATGAGGGGTGTGTCGATCATGACTGCCTTCTCTGAGCTGTGCGTGCGTGGGTACGCGTGGGCGTGCGTGGCGTGCGCGCCTTGCGCGATGTGAGCCTTTCCCGGGGGTACTTCAGGCGGTGACGCGCAGGACGAGCTTGCCGCGGGTGCGGCCGGTCTCGACCCGGGCGTGGGCCTGGGCGGCCTGCTCCAGCGGGAAGACCTCCTCGACCTCCACCCGCACCCGGCCGGCGTCGATGAGTTCGGCGATCCGGGTCAGCGCCAGGCCGTCCGGCTCGACCAGGAAGGTCGTCGAGCGCACTCCCAGGGAGCGGGCCGCCTCGGCCAGTTCGGGTGCGGCGCCGGGGATGGCGACGAGCAGACCGCCGGGGCGCAGGACGCCGAGCGAGCGGGTGCTGGTGTTCTCGTGTCCGTCGCCGACCAGGTCGATGACCACGTCGATGTCCTTGACGGCTTCCTCGAAGCGGACGGCGGTGTAGTCGACGACCTCGTCGGCGCCGAGCCCGGTGAGCCAGTCGTGGCGAGCGCCGCGGGCGGTGCCGATGACGTGGGCGCCCAGGTGCTTGGCGAACTGGACGGCCAGGTGTCCGACGCCACCGGCGGCGGCGTGGATCAGCACGCGCTGGCCGGGGCGGACGTCGGCGGTGTCGACCAGGGCCTGCCAGGCCGTGAGGGCGGCCAACGGCACGGCGGCGGCCTGCTCGTGGTCGATGGTCGCGGACTTGCGGGCGAACTGCCGGGCGGGCGCGGTCACGTACTCGGCGTAGCCGCCGGCCGCGCGGGGGAACCACGGCATCCCGTAGACCTCGTCACCGGGCTTGAGGGTGGTCACGCCGAAGCCGACCTCCGCGACGACACCGGAGACGTCCCAGCCCAGGGTGAACGGCGGCTCCCCCAGCACCCCGGCCATGCCCGAACCACCGCGGGTCTTCCAGTCGACCGGGTTGATCCCGGCCGCGTGCACCCGCACCAGGACCTCGGTCGGCAGCGGCACCGGACGGGCCACCTGCGCCACCCGCAGCACCTCCGCGCCGCCGAAGCCGTGCTGCACCACCGCGCGCATCGTGGATGTGGACATGCGTCATCTCCCTGCATGAAACGAACAGTTGGATAGCGCGACGGAGGCCCGGGGACCTGATCCGCGGGGCTCGTCCCGTCGCGGTTGCGACCGTAGCCCCGAGGCGGCGGTTACCTGCAAGGGCGCATACTTCCCAAAAGGAAGTGGCAGGCGCTCGGGCCGCGCGCAAATGCCGCACGGGCGGCGGACCGGCTGGTCCACCGCCCGTGCGGCATTGCGCCGACCGTGAAGGAGCCGGTCGCGCGGGGTTCAGTTGTTGCCGGCGGGATCGAACAAGGTGTCGAGGGCAACGGGTGCGGCGGACGTGACCAGTTCGGCCGTCCAGTGGGTCAGCTGCGAGGAGGTGGCGATCGCCCGCTCGATGAGGCGCAGCGAGGTCTGGGGCGGACTCGGGCAGCCGCCGCGGTGGAAGAGGGCCAGCTCGATGCCGGCTTCGATGCCGGTGGAGGCCGGGCCGTGGCGGGCTCGGATGTGCTCCAGTCGGTCCGCGGGGGTGGCGTTGGCCCACACGATGTCCACGACGACTTCCGGGGACACGGGGGCGGGCGCGGTGCCGGAGGGTTGCGCGCCGGCTGTCAGCCGGATGAGGACCAGCTCCATGCCGTCACCCCCAGCACGCCGGGCACGCCAAGCCCTGGGGTGCGGCCGAGGTCGTGTCGGTGTTCTGCGTGATCACGGCCGTCGCCGCCGGCCGGGTCTGCGCGGCTGCCGGGCCTGCCGCGCCGCAAGCCGCCCCGATCAGGGCGAGGACGACGGCGGCGGTGCGTAGCGCGGCGGTGCGGGCGCAGGAAGACATGGCGGTATCCCCGTTCGGCGGTGTGCTGGCTGAGCTGTGGTCCCGGCTGCTGGAGAAGAGTCTGGCCGCCGGCGCGGGGCGCACGGAAGCGTGCGGGGGTGGCACCCAGTGGCCTGACACCTTGTGGCCGCCGGCCCGCTCGTCTGACATCATCGGCACTGCGGTATCTCACGGGGGAATCAGGGGCTGACCGGGGGGTCGGGGACGTGCTGTCAGCACTGGGGTTGGATCCTGCGGCGGAGAAGGTCTACCGGGCGTTGCTCGCCTTTCCCGATGTCGGTGTCCGGGAACTCGCCGAGGCCACGCTGCTGACCGAGCAGCAGGTGCGCAACGGGCTGGACGTGCTGGGTGACCTGGCACTCCTGCGCGCCTCCCGGGAGCGGACCGGGGCGCTGCGGCCGGTCAGCGAGCAACGGGCGATGGCGATCCTGCTGGAGCGCCAGGCCACCGAACTCGACGCACGGCGTGCACGGTTGGAGGCAGGCCGGCAGGCGGTGGCGGACCGTCTGGCTCAGCACGCGGCCCCCTCCCCCGCCCAGGAGCAGGGCATCGAGCGGCTGCTGGGCCTGGACGCGATCCAGACCCGGCTGGAGGAGCTGATGACCGCCGCCGCCACCGAGGTCATGAACGTCCTGCCGGGCGGGCCGCTGCCCGCCGAGACGCTGACCGCGGCCCGCCAGCTCAACCAGGACCTCGCCTCCCGCGGGCTGATCCTGCGCAGCCTGTACCAGGACAGCATGCGCAAGGACCGGCTCAACCTGAACTATGCGCTCTGGCTGCGGGAACTGGGCGTGCAGATCCGCACCGCACCCGTCGTGCCGCCCCGCATGATCCTGATCGACCGGCGGATCGCCGTGGTGCCCGTCGAGCCCGAGGACGCCAGCCGTGGCGCCGTGATTCTGCGGGAGCCCGGCGTACTGGCCAGCCTGATCGCGCTCTTCGAGCAGAACTGGCAGGCCGCCGGCGATCTGGCGGCCGCCGACCCCGCTGCCGAGCCGGACCCTGGCAAGATCACCACCTCCGAGCAGGAACTGCTCAAGATGATCGCCTCCGGGATGACCGACGCCGCCGCCGCGAAACGGCTGGGCATCTCCCTGCGCACGGTCCGGCGTCGCATGGAGGACCTGATGAACCGCCTGGAAGCCACCAGCCGCTTCGAAGCCGGCATCAAAGCCGCCAAGCGGGGCTGGCTGTAAGGCCCCGCCGTCGGCCTCCCGGGGAGCGGCCGTGCCAACCCGTCACCCGAGGGTTGGCCGGTCACTGGCAGCTCGCACCGCAGCCGTGCGGCACGCCGTCGCCGTCCATGGGGTCGACGGTGAGCGTGCTGGAAGTGAGCATGATCGTGCCGTTGAGGCCCACGGTCTTGTCCACGTCCTTGAGGGTCGCGACCAGCGGCTGGGTCTCGTCCGGCGGGATCACCTGGACCTTGGTCGCGCGCGGGTAACCGGCGGTGGCGCCCGGCGACTTGGTGTCGAACGCGATGTGGGCGGCGCTCACGGTCGGGAACACCGGGGCGGGGCTCGACATCGGGGCGAGCGTCTGGACGACCGGCTTGCCGTTCTCGGTGCTGCGCACGTTCTTCATGCCCAGCGGCCGGCCGGTGGCCTGGTCGAACAGTTCCACGCCCGGGTAGCCGTAGAGGGTGCAGGTGCGGGTGGAGGTGTTGACGAGTTCGATGTAGAAGTCGCCGGTGCCCTGCTCGGGCTCCTGCGGGCCCAGGATGGCGTACAGGGTGAGGTCGGCACTGTGACAGCGGTTGCCGGGTGGGGCGCTGGTGGTGGCGGTGGCGGTAGCGGTAGCGGTGGCGGTGGCGGTGGCGGTGGCGGTGCTGGTTATCGGGTTGCCGGTGTGGGTGCTGCGGCCGGTGGGAGCGCCGGTGATCGGCGGTGCCACGGTCGGGGTGCCCGCACCTACGGGGGCGACCGTGGTCACGTGGGAGGGCGGCACTGCGGCGGCGGCCCCGGAGGAACCGGCCGAACCGGCCGAACCGGCCGAACCGGCCGAGCCCGTGGGGTCGCACGCCGTGAGCATGGCCCCGGCCGTCGCAACGGCCGCCACCGCCGTCACGAGCTGGTGAATTCGCATCAGTTCCCTACCTCCGGACCAGAGTTTCTCCACCCGTCCCGACATCCGTTCGCTCCCCGGCGGTTCCGGCAGTTCCGGCAGTTCCCGTGCTGTGACACGACCAGGACAGCGGCGTGACAGCGCCGGCCCCGAACGCGGCGTACCTGGACCGGTCCGCAAGACACCCGGAAACGGAATCACCGTTCCTTGCTGACACATCGTTTCGCAGCGAGACCGTTTATTCAGCTGACTCCCTGTCATTTCCGAGGAAATCCCGATTTCCCGGCCGCTTGATCACGTTTTCGCAGCGGATTGATGTGGAGATCCAGTGGATCGGATGTGCCGTCTGACGCGACGTCCGGTGCGCCCGGATCAACAGCCAAGAGATGACCGGAATTTACTCACACTGTCTCAGTTATCCGAGTAAAACACCGATGTACCTGCAGGTCAGCACCCATGATCGGCACTACTGGACCCACGCGGTGACAGGCGATAGAAGTGCCGAATCGTCGGGGCGAGCAACGCCTCGGCCATTCACGGAGGAACCATCGGTGAATCGAGGAATGAGACGGATTTGGCGCCGTGCGTCAGCACCGTCAGCACCGGCCTCGCCGCGTAGCGCGGCCGGCAGTGCATTCAGGGCGATAGCCGGCACAGTGGCGCTGGTCATGGCTGCCGAAACCGCTCTGCTGCTGGGTTCCGGGCAGGCGGTTGCCGTCACGCCGCCGAAGGCCCCTGCGCCCGTGGCACAGGCAAAGGCGCCGGCCGGGCCGCTCAGTGCTCCCGATCTGCCGTCGGCCGTCGCGACCGCGCGGCTGCGCAAGGCCAAGGTCGAGGTGCTCGGGATGGGCACCGAGCAGCTGAAGGTCTTCGCCAACCCGGACGGCACCGTCACCACCCAGTCCTACGCGCTGCCGGTCCGCTTCCAGCGGAACGGCCAGTGGGTCGACATCGACACCACGCTGCAGACCACGGCGGACGGCAGCGTGGCGCCCAAGGCGCACGGGCAGGGCCTGAAGCTCACCGGCAGCGGCCACAACCCGGTGCTCGCCTCCGAGCAGGGCTCGAACGGTCAGCAGGTGGCGATCGGCTGGCAGGGCGACCTGCCGACGCCGTCGCTCCAGGGCGACACGGCCACCTACAAGGACGTCACGCCGGGCGCGGACGTGACGATGCAGGCGACCCGCACCGGCTTCGAGGAGAACGTGGTCCTCAAGTCACAGCCCGCCGCCGGCTACCGGCTGACGATCCCGGTCACCGCCAAGGGCCTGACCGCCAAGCAGAGCCCGGACGGGTCGGTCGCCTTCACGGACGCCTCCGGCAAGCAGGCCGGCGCGATCCCGGCGCCGGTGATGTGGGACGCCAAGGTCGACCCCACCTCGCTGGAGCACACCCACCGCGCACCGGTGAAGATGTCCGTCGCCCAGCAGGGCGACACCGTGCTGCTGACCCTCACCCCGGACCAGGCGTTCCTGTCCGACCCGGCGACGCAGTACCCGGTCACGGTGGACCCGTCCACCACGCTGTCCCCGGTGTTCAGCACCTTCGCGCAGATCAGCTACAGCACGCCGCAGTACACCTCCACCGACCTGAAGGTGGGCACGTACAACGCCGGTGGGGACGTGGCGCGCTCGTTCCTGCAGTTCCCGGTCGCGAAGCTGTACAACACGAAGGTCCAGTCCGCCTCGCTGAACCTGTGGGAGTACTGGTCCGCCAACTGCGTCCAGAACCAGTGGGAGCTGTGGCAGACCCAGCCGGCCGGCACCGGCACGGTGTGGACCAACCAGCCGACCTGGAACACCAAGTACGCCACCAGCACCGCGACCGCCGGCTACCCGTCCTCCTGCGGCGGCTCGATTGCCCCGGGCTGGGTCTCGATCGACCCGTCGTCGTTCCTGCAGTACGCCGGTGACCACGGCTACAGCTACCTGAACGTGGGCCTGAAGGCGAGCAGCGAGACCGACTCCAACAGCTGGAAGCGGTTCAACTCGCCCAATGCCTCCAGCAACGTGCCGTACATGTCGGTGACGTACAAGTCGTACCCGATGGTCTCCGCGCCCACGACCGCTCCGGGGGTGTCGTCGGTCTCGGGGTCGACGACGACGCTCTACAGCAACAGCACCACGCCGCAGCTGCAGGCCACGGTCACCGACGGCGACGGCGGCAACGTGATGGCGCAGTGGAACGTCTACGACACCACGAGCGGCTCACCGGGCACGCAGGTCATCGCCAACCTCAACGGCTCCTGGACCGCCTCCGGCGGCATCTCCAGCGCGACCGTGCCCGCCGGCAAGCTGCAGGACGGCCACACCTACACCGCCTGGCCGTGGGGCTACGACAGCACGCTGTGGTCCCGGCAGACCGTGCCGAACGGTCTCACCTTCACCGTGCTCGCGCACAACCCGGGCACCCCGACGGTCGGTTCGACGGACTACCCGAGCGGGAGCTGGGCCAAGGGCGCGGGCCAGGCCGGCACCTTCACCCTCACCCCGCCCTCGGGTGGCGCCAACCTGGCCGGAATCGTCTGGCAGCTGGACAACAGCACGCAGACCTTCACCGCGACCACCGGCTCGGCCGTGACCGTCTCGGCCACGCCCACCGCCGACGGCCCGCACACCCTCACCGCCTACACCCGCGACCTGGCGGGCAACCTGTCCGCGGCCGCCACGTACGCCTTCGACTCCGGCAGCGGCGCGGTCACCTCGCCGACCACCGG
This sequence comes from Kitasatospora sp. NEAU-69, assembly GCF_057158765.1. NCBI lineage: Bacteria > Bacillati > Actinomycetota > Actinomycetes > Kitasatosporales > Streptomycetaceae > Kitasatospora > Kitasatospora sp. NEAU-69. The sequence continues at coordinate 62,435 of NZ_JBWXUE010000010.1, read as the reverse complement.
TCAGCGCACCGACAAGCGGGTCACCCTCGCGGCATCCGGGCCGAGCACCGCCCAGACGGTCAAGTTCCAGTACCGGCGGGCCAGTTCGGACACCTGGACCGACATCCCGGTCGGCTACGTGACCAACGGCGGCACCACGCTGTCGGCCTGGCCGGTGAACCTGACCAGCGGCGCCTCGCCCTCGCTGGTCTGGGACGTCGCCTCGACGCTGGGCGACGACGGTTCGGCGCAGGTGCGCGGTGAGTTCACCGACAGCTCCTCGAACGTGTACGACTCCTCGTCGGTCACCCTCACGCTCGACCGGGTCTCCTCGCTGTCGGCCACCGCACAGGTCGGCCCGGGCAACGTCAACCTGTCCTCGGGCGACTTCGCGCTCTCGGCCAGCGACGCTTCGGCCTTCGGCCTGGCACTGAGCCGCAGCGCCTCCTCGCGCAACCCCGCGGGCGGTGCGCCAAGCGGTCAGATCGCGCCGTTCGGTCCGCAGTGGAGCGTCGGCGGCATCGCCACGACCGCGTCCGCCGGTTACACCGAGATCCGTCCGGTCACCACCACCTCGGTGGAGCTGGTGCTCGCCGACGGCAGCCAGGTCTTCTTCACGGAGAACGCCGACGGCTCCTGGACCCCCGAGCCCGGCGCGGCCGCGTACACCCTCGGCTACAACGCCACCGCGAACCAGTACACCCTGACCGACACCAGCGGCACCGTGACGGTGTTCGCCAACTCGGGCAGCAGCGCGGGCGTCTGGACGGTCCAGTCGACCAGCCCGAGCGGCACCGGGAACAGCACCCAGTACCGCTTCGACACGGTCACCTCGGGCAGCACCACCCTGGTCCGGCCGGCCCGCCTGGCGGCGCCCACCAGCGCGGTGTCCAACCTGGCGACCTCCTGCCTCACCCCGGCCACCCCGGCCGTCGGCTGCCGCGTCCTGGAGCTCGACTACGCCTCCGCGACCACGGCCACCGGCACCACGGCGGGCACCTTCGGCAGCTTCACCGGCCAGGTCAACCAGGTCGTGCTCTGGCTGACCGACCCCGCCACGGGTGTCGAGACCTCGACGGTGGTCGCGCAGTACGCCTACGACAACACCGGCCTGCTGCGGCAGGAGTGGGACCCGCGGATCAGCCCGGCCCAGGTGACGTCCTACACGTACGACTCGGCCGGCCGGGTCACCTCCCTCACCCCGCCCGGGCAGCAGCCGTGGAACTTCTCCTACGGCACGGCCGGCACCAGCGGTGACACCAACGCCGGACGCCTGCTGAACGTCTCCCGCGCCACCCTCACCCCCGGCTCGGCGACCCAGACCAACGGCACGGCGACCACCAGCGTGGTGTACGACGTCCCGCTGACCACCGGCTCCGGCGGCCCGTACGCCATGGGCAACTCCGACGTGGCCGGCTGGGCGCAGAGCAACGTGCCCACCGACGCCACCGCGCTCTTCCCCACCGACCAGGTGCCCTCGTCCAACACCGGCGCGGGCAACCTGACCAGCGGCTCCTACACCCGGGCGACCGTCCACTACCTGGACGTCAACGGCCGTGAGACCAACATCGCCACCCCCGGCGGGCACATCGCCACCACCGAGTCGGACGGCAACGGCAACATCGTCCGCCAGCTGACCGCCGCCAACCGCGAACTGGCGCTCTCCGGCAGCCAGGAGCTGACGGCGCTCGGCATCGCCTCCGACAGCACCGCGCAGCGGGCCGTCCTGCTGTCCACGCAGAACGTGTACGACTCCACCGGCCTGCGGCTGACCGACACCTACGGTCCGCTGCACCGGGTGACGCTCGAACACGCGGTGGCCGCCTCCGGCACGGCCGGCGCGCTCGCCGCCGGGGCCACCGTGGTGGGCCGCGCGCACACCCACAACACCTTCGACGAGAACCGTCCCACCGACGGCTCGGCGAGCGTGTCCAACGAGGTCACCACCGCGGTGGACGGCACCAGCATCACCGGCTACCCCGCCGACGCCGACACCCGCACCAGCACGACCGCCTACAACTGGACGCTCGGCAAGCCGGTCAAGACCGTGACCGACCCGGCCGGTCTGGCGATCACCTCGGTGACCGCCTACAACGCCGCCGGCCAGGTCACCTCGGCCTCCCAGGCCGCCTCCAACGGCTCGGACGCCGGCACGACCACCACCACCTACTACACGGCCACCGGCTCGGCGCCGTGCGGCGGCCAGCCGCAGTGGGCCGACCTGGTCTGCCAGACCGCGCCGGCCGCGGCGATCACCGGCGGCGGGTCCAACCCGTCGCAGAAGGTCACCACCACCACGACGTACAGCCTGTACGGCGCCCCGGCCACGGTGACCGAGACCGCCAACGGCAGCACCCGCACCACCACGACCACGTACGACGCCGCCGGCCGCAAGTCGACCGTGGCGGTCTCCGGCGGGGCCGGCCAGGCGGTGCAGACGACCACGACCGGCTACGACCCCTCGACCGGCCTGGTGGCCACCACCTCCACTCCGGACGGGGCGACCCTCACCTCCACCTACGACACGCTCGGCCGGCAGATCAGCTACGCCGACCCCGACGGCAACACCACCCGGACCCAGTACGACGCGCTGGACCGGCCGACCCAGACCACCGACTCGGCGCCGTCCACCATCACCTACACCTACGACACCACCAAGGACCCGCGCGGCCTGGTCACCTCCCAGACCGACTCCAACGCCGGGACGTTCAGCGGGACCTACGACGCCAACGGCCGGCTGGTCACCGAGTCCCTGCCCGGCTCGGTCACCATGGCCGAGACGATCGACGAGGCCGGCCAGAACACCCAGCGGACCTACACCGACTCCACCGGCAACATCCTGGTCTCCGACCAGGCCGGCTTCTCGGGCCAGGGCCTGGAGACGGCCCGTCAGCTCTCCACCTCGGGCGGCCTGGGCATCAACGACGCCTACGCCTACGACACCGACCAGCGGCTGGCGACCACCACCGAGACCGTGATCCAGGGGCAGAACCAGACCTGCACCGTGCGCAGCTACGGCTTCGACCGGGACTCCAACCGGACCAGCCTGAACACCAACGCCGGCACCACCGCCACCGGCGGCAACGCCGCGACCTGCCCGAGCTCCGGCGGCCAGAGCACCACCCACAGCTACGACACCGCCGACCGCCTGGTCGACACCGGTTACAGCTACGACGCCTTCGGCCGCACCACCGCCGAGCCGAACGGCACCACCACCTCCTACTACACCAACGACCGCGCCTACCAGCAGGTCTACGGCAACACCCGGGACACCTGGGGCCTCGACCCGGCCGGCCGGGTCCGCGGCTTCACCACGGAGACCAGCTCCTCCGGGAACTGGGTCCAGAGCGCGTCCCAGCTCAACCACTACGACGGCCCGACCGACTCGCCCGCCTGGATCGTGGAGAACACCACGACCAAGGCGTACACCCGCAACATCACCGATCTCGGCGGGCTGCTCGGAGCCAGCTACAGCTCCGGCAACGGCGACGTCGTCCTGCAGCTCACCGACCTGCACGGCGACGTCACGATGAGCCTGCCGACCAACGACGCCAACACGCCGGTGACCGTCCAGGCCGCCGACGAGTACGGCAACCCGATCGCCGCCACCACCCCCGGCCGCTACGGCTGGCTGGGCGGCGACCAGCGCTCCGCGCAGACCCCGACCGGGGACATCCAGATGGGCGTGCGCCTGTACAACCCGACCCTGGGCCGCTTCCTGCAGACCGACCCGGTCGCGGGCAGCCCCGCCAACGCCTACGACTACGCGGGGCAGAACCCGATCACCCGCTACGACCTCAACGGCCAGTGCTGGTGGTCGTGGGCCTGCAACTGGTACCAGCGGCACAAGTCGCAGCTGTTCGGCCTGGCCGCCGGCTCCCTGGTGGGCGGCACCTGCGGCAGCGCCGCCACCTTCTTCCAGGAGGAGTGGTTCGACGCCTACTGCGGATACATCGGCGGCGCCGTGGGCGGCGCTCTCTCCGCGGCCTTCTTCGCCGACAGCAACCGCGGCAACCCGATGACCTACATCGGTGCGGCCTTCTGGGGCGCGCTCGGCGGCGGCATCACCGGCAAGTGGATGATGAAGTGGGGCCCGACCAGATGGCTTCTCAACCAGCTCTGGTCCTGGGTACAGTGGGGCATCCTCTGGCTCTGGTACAAGTTCGAATGAGCAATCCGCTGAAATCCCCGCGCGTCCAGCGTGCCGCCCTCGGCACGGTCGCCCTGCTGGACCTGTACGGCTGCTACCAGAGCGTGACGCTGGCGGCCGCCGGGCAGTACGGCGACGCGGCGCTCTACTCCGTGGCGACGCTCGCCTTCGCCTACGTGGTGGTCCGCGACTGGAAGCGGATCGGTCGCTGACCTGAGCGACAGCTGAGCGACAGCCAGCGACAGCCAGCGACAGCCAGCGACAGCTGACGACAGCTGACGACCGAAACGTGTGCTCCGCCCCCGGCCTGGCCCGGGGCGGAGCACACGTGTTTCCGGATCAGGGCCGGTCCTCGGCTCTGACCAGGCCGTTCCAGCCCCAGCGGGGAGTGGGCCCCGGGTCGCCGAGGTCCTCGCCCACCGGCTCGGCGGAGACGTCGCGGGCGATCCGGGTGCCCCACTCGAAGTACTCGATGACACGGCGGCGCAACAGCTCGTCGTCGGGCAGTTCCCTCCCGACGGCGCCGGTCATCAGTTCCATCCAGCGCAGGCGCTGCTCCTCGGTGATCGACAGTCCCAGGTGGGCGCGGAGCAGGGCCTGGTGACCGCCGAGTTCGTCGGTGAAGCGGGTGGGACCGCCGAAGATCTCGGCGAGCCAGATGGCCACGTGCTCGATGTGGGTGGGGGTGAAGTGGGCGAAGACCGGGGCGAGCAGCGGATCGACCAGGACGTCTTCGTAGAAGGTGTTGCTCAGCCGGCGCAGGGCTTCGCTCCCGCCGAGGGCTTCGAGCAGCGTTTCGGGGCGTTCGGGCATGAGGCGCCTCCAGTGGTGAATGCCAGGGACATCCGGACATCCGGACATCCGGAACAGGGTCGGTCCCGGTGATCAGCGCTCCATCATCCGCATGCCGGCCGCGTTGTGGGTGTCGCCGGCGGCCGGGGGCAGGGTGCTCAGCGTGGTGAGCTGGCCGTCGGTGAGCCGGACGGCGTCGGCCGCGGCGTTCTCCTCGACGCGGGCCACCCGGCGGGTGCCGGGGATCGGCGCGATGTCGTCGCCCTGGGCGAGCAGCCAGGCGAGCGCGACCTGCGCGGGGGTGGCGCCGATCTCGGCGGCGACGGCGGCGACCTGATCGGCCAGGTGCAGGTTGTGCTGGAAGTTCTCGCCGCTGAACCGCGGATTGTCGGCGCGGAAGTCGTTCGCGTCGAACTGCCCGGTGGAGCGGATCGTGCCGGTCAGGAAGCCGCGCCCGAGCGGCGAGAAGGGCACGAAGCCGATGTTCAGCTCCCGCAGCACGGGCAGGACGCGGGCCTCGGGGTCGCGGGTGAACAGCGAGTACTCGGACTGCACCGCGGTGATCGGGTGGACGGCGTGGGCGCGGCGGATCGTCTCGGGCCCGGCTTCCGAGAGGCCGATGTGCCGGATCTTGCCCTCGGCGACCAGCTCGGCCAGGGCCCCGACCGTCTCCTCGATGGGCGTGCCCGGGTCGACGCGGTGCTGGTAGTAGAGGTCGATGCGGTCGGTGCCCAGGCGGGCGAGGGAGCCCTCGACGGCGGCGCGGACGTTGGCCGGGCTGCTGTCGGTGGCACCGGGGAGGCCGGTGTGGGAGATCAGGCCGAACTTGGTGGCGAGCACCACCTGGTCGCGACGGCCCTTGAGGGCGCGGCCGACGAGTTCCTCGTTGGCGTAGGGGCCGTAGACCTCGGCGGTGTCGATGAGGGTGACGCCCAGCTCCAGCGCGCGGTGGATGGTGCGGATGGACTGGTCGTCGTCGGTGCCGGCGCCGGTGTAGCCGTGGGACATGCCCATGGCTCCCAGGCCGATGCGGGAGACGTCCAGGTCGCGCAAGTGGATGTGCTTCACGAGAGGTCCTGTTCCTTCGCTGGTCGATGCCGTGCGCCGGCCGATGCCGTGCGCCGGCCGATGCCGTGCGCCGGCCGATGTCGGCTGATCGGGTCAGGCTGATCCGGTCACAGTGCCTGGCCGGCGGGACGGAGCAGGATCTCGTGGATGGCCAGGTGCCGGGGCCGCTGGAGAGCGAAGGTGATGACCTCGGCGACGTCCTCCGCGGTGACCTCGGCGACATCGTAGAGCTGCTGGGCGCCCTGGCGGGTCGCTTCGTGGGTGATGTGGGTGGGCAGCTCGGTGGCGACGACGCCCGGCTCGATCACGGTGACGCGCACGTCCGGCAGCAGTTCCTTGCGCAGCGACTCCGACCAGCCGTTGATGCCGAACTTGGTGGCCGCGTACACGCCGCTGCCGGCGTTCGCGACGCGACCGGCGACGGAGGAGACGTTCACGACGTCGCCGCCGCCGTCCTTGAGCTGGTCGAGGAACACCTCGGTGGCCGTGATCGCGCCGAGCAGGTTGACCTCGATCATCGTGCGGTAGTCGTCGCGCCGGTCGGCGGCGAACGGGCCGAGCAGCATCACCCCGGCGTTGTTCACCAGCACGTCCGTCCCGCCGAACTCCTGCTTCACCCGGCCAGCCGCGGCGACGAGGGCGTCCCGGTCGGTGACGTCGGCGGAGATCGCGATCGCACCGTCGCCGAGCTCGTCGGCGAGCGCCTTGATGCGGTCCGTCCGGCGGGCGAGGAGCGCGACCCGGTAGCCCGCGGCGTGCAGGGAGCGGGCGGTCGCGGCGCCGATCCCGGAGGAGGCCCCCGTGACGACGGCGACGCGTGCCTGCTGCTGGTCCTGACTCATCTGTTCCCTGTCCTTCGTGGTGACGTTGCGTGGCCGGACACCCCTGTGGCGGCCGGCGCTCGGTGATCCGAACGACCCGGATGACCCGAATGACCCGAACGGTCCGGATCGCCCCGATGCAGCCATTGCAGCACCGGCCCGACGGCGACGCGAGGGACGGCTTATCCGTGTACTGGCCTATCCGTGTACTGGCAGTCACTCCTACGGACGTCCCCCCGGCCGTACCGTGGACGGCATGGACAACCAGGCCGAGGTGCGGGACTTCCTGCGCACGCGACGCGACCGGATCACCCCCGAGCAGGCGGGGATCATCGGCGGCGGCCGCCGACGCCTGCCGGGCCTGCGCCGCGAGGAGGTCGCCACGCTCGCGGGGATGAGCAGCGACTACTACGCGAAGATGGAACGCGGAAACCTCGCCGGCGTCTCGCCCGAGGTGCTCGACGCCCTCGCCCGGGCGCTCCGCCTCGACGACGCCGAGACCGAGCACCTGCACGACCTCGCCCGGTCCGCGAACCCCTCACCGAGCCGGCGCCGCCCCCGCCCCACACCCTCGACGATCCGCCCCTCGCTCCAGCGCTTCCTGGACGCGATCACCGGAGCACCCGCGTGGATCGTCAACCAACGGGCCGACATCCTCGCCACCAACCCTCTCGCCCGGGCCCTGCTCGCCCCACTGCTCGACGACCCGGACGCCCGGAACAACAGCGCGCGGTTCATCTTCCTCAGCCCCGCCGCGCGCACCTTCTACCCACAGTGGGAGCACGCGGCCAACGCCTCCGCCGCGAACCTGCGCACGGCCGCGGGGCGCAACCCGCGCGACAAGGCCCTGACCGACCTCATCGGGGAACTCGCGGCCCGCAGCGACGCCTTCAGCACCCGCTGGACCGCCCACGACGTCCGCCTACACCGCACCGGGACCAAGCAAATCCACCACCCCGCCGTCGGCGACCTCGAATTCGTCTACGAGGGCGTCGAACTGCCCGACCACCCCGGATGGATGCTGTACGCCTACACGAGCGCGGCAGGCTCCCCGACCGAAGAACGGATCAAGCTCCTCGGCAGCCTCGCCGCCACGCAACCCGAGGCGCAGGGCACCGCGACCACCGCCCGGCCGGTGGGAGATACATAAAGGATTAATATAAATCCGCTATGCTTCAGCCATGAGTCGCCGAGACGCCGCGCACGGCGCTTCCGATGCCATCGGGTCAGCCCTCTACAGTCTGGCCACCAGGGCCACGAGGCGCCTTCCCCGCGACATGAGCCTGACGTCCGCCGCCACCTTGGCCACCCTGGACAAGACCGGCCCGCGACGGATCACCGATCTGGCGGCAGCCGAGGGCGTCACCCAGCCCGCGATGACCGTCCTGGTCCGGGTGATGGAGGAATCCGGGCTGGTCGAGCGGAAGGGCGATCCGGCCGACAAGCGGGTCACGCTGGTGTGCCTGACCGAGGCCGGCGCGTCGTACGTCCGGACGCGACGCCAGGCGGGCGTCGACGCGTACGCGCGGTTGATCGACGAACTCACCGCTGACGAGGTCGAGGCCTTGGCAGCTGCCCTTCCGGCGCTGCTGCATCTGGCGGAGCTCGAAAGCCACGCCCGAGAGGAGTCGGACCGGTGACCGCGGCCCAGGCTCATGACCAGCCCGCGAGCACTGCCCCGATACGTTCCGAGGCACGCCTGCTGGTCCCCGCCCTGATGTTCATCGCCCTGGTCGTGGCGGCGGTCGCCAGCCTCGGGACGCCGCTCATCACCAGCGTGGCGACCACGTTCCACGTCTCCCTCGACAGCGCGCAGTGGACGCTGACCATCGCCCTGCTCAGCGGCGCCGTCGCGACACCCGTCCTCGGCCGGCTCGGAGCCGGTCCGCACCGGCGGGCCACGATTCTCGCCACGCTGGCGATCGTCGTCGTCGGCAGCGCGCTCACCGTGCTGCCGCTGCCGTTCGCCTGGCTGCTCGTGGGCAGAGCAGCCCAAGGCGTCGGACTCGGTCTCACGGCGCTGATGATGGGCGTGGCCCGCGACCATCTTCCCGAGGAGCGCAGCGCGGCCACGATCGCCCTGATCTCAGTGGTCTCCATCATCGGAGCCGGCATCGGCTACCCGCTGGCCGCACTGCTCGCCGAGTTCGGCGGACTGCGGGCCGCCTACGGCCTCGGCCTGCTCGTCACCGTCATCGCCTTCGTGACCGCGTGGCGCTCCATGCCCGCGGCTCCCGAAGGCCGCTCCGCTCACGTGAACGTGGCCGGTGCGCTCGTGCTGGCGGGTGGACTGCTCCTCGTCCTGTTCCTGGCCGGCGAGCGGAGCCTGTGGAGCCGACACCTCGCCGTGGCGGTGACCCTTGCCGTCGCCGCCGTACTCCTGCTCTGCATCTGGACCGTTTCCGAACTGCGAAGCAAGACGCCCCTGGTCGACGTCCGGGCGGTGCGGCACCCGGCGGTCGCGGGGGCGAACATCGCCATGTTCGTCGGCGGGAGCGGCATGTACCTCCTGCTCACGCTCATCACCCGCTACGCGCAGACGCCGCGCAGCGCCGGCTACGGCTTCGGACTGACCACCTTCGTGGCGGGGCTGGTCCTCATCCCGTTCTCCGTGCTGGGGTTCGTCGCCGGAAAGCTCACGCCGCGGGTCCGGATGCGGATCGACGGCCCCCTGCTCCTGGCCGGCAGCGCCGCCATCGTCGGCGGCGGGTTCGTCCTGTTCGCCACCGCCCGGTCCAACCTGGCCGAACTGCTCGCGGCCATGGGCGTGCTGGGCTTCGGCGTCGGCAGCTTCTCGGCCGCCATGCCCGGCGTCATCCTGGCCGTCACCCCCAAGAGCCAGACGTCGAGCGCCATGAGCTTCAACTACGTCGTCCGCAGCGTCGGGTACTCCCTGGGCAGCGCCATCGGCGGCCTGGTCCTGGCCGCCGGCACCGCCACGGGCCGCCTCTTCCCGAACGACGACGCCTACACGACCGCGGCGCTGGTCGGCGTCGCCGCGATGGCGATCACGACGATGGCCTGCCTCGCCCTCGCCCGCCGACGCTCACCCGAGACCGAGCTGGTTGCGGCAGCCGGTTCCGTCGTCGCTCCGGCCGGGGGTGTCCCGTCCCAGGCCCCGGCGGATCGCGATCTCCACGGGTGAGTACGCGCCGTCGGGCCGCTCCAGTTCGTACGGCGCGGCAGGCATCAGCGGTGGCTGGGCCATGAAGCGCGGCCGTAGCCCGTGGTGCGGTTGCGCCGCGTGGACCAGGAACGGGTGGCAGAGGAAGACGTCGCCCGGGGACCCGGTGGCGAGGGCGAGTGGCCGATGGGCGGACGCTGCCACCAGCTCGGGTGCGAGGGTCAGACCACTCGCGCCGTCCTCCCCGTACTTCTCCAGCAGCTTCGGCACGTCGAGGTGGGAGCCGACCCGGATCCGGGTCGGGGCGTCCTCCTCGCCGACCTCGCTGAACAGGAACAGCATCAGCAGCGCCCGGTCCCGGGAGCGCAGATTCGTGAAGTACCAGCTCTCGCCCGCCGGCAGGTAGCTCCCTTCGATGTGCCAGCCCGCGTCGTCCGGCTCCGCCTCGTGCGGGAAGCGCAGCGGGAACGTGCCCAGCGAGTAGCGCGGCTCCCAGCGTCCCGCACCGGCGAGCAGGTCGTACGCGCGGTGCAGGGAGGGCGAGTTGGGCGCGGCGGCGAAAGGTCCCTGCGCCATGCCGGCGACCCGGTGCACGGGTTGCGTCCACGTCGACGGGTCGTCCGGGTCGCAGCCCGTCTCGCGCCACAGCAGTTGCGCGCAGTCCGCGGCCACGCGCGGTGCGACGGCGCCCGCCAGCTTCACGAAGCCGTCGCGGAGGAACCGGGATACCAGGGTCGTGTCGTCCATGCGCCCATCGTGGGGCGGCACCGGTCCTGGTGACCCGACATTCTCCGCACCACCTCTGTCGGGTGCCGGCGCCCCTAGCACCCGTCAGCACCGGTGACGATGGCGCGGCGGCCGGCGAGGCGGCACGCCGGCTTCAGCGGAACGCGGCGATATGGCGGGCGGCCCAGTCGGCGAACGGGCGCGGGGCGCGACCGAGGACCCGCTGGACGTCCGGGCTGACGCGCAGTTCGGCCGGGTTCGGGGAACCGAGGATGGCCAGGGTGTCCTCGGCGAGCTCGGCCGGCATGCTCTGGGCCATGGCGGCCTTGGCCTCGTCGCGGGTGAGGTCGTGGAACCGCACCGGCGAGCCCAGCGCGGCGGCGATGGCCTCCGCCTGGCGGCGCGGCGTGATCACCTCCGGGCCGGTCAGCTCGTACACGCTGCCGGTGTGCCGGTCATCCAGCAGGCAGGCCGCCGCGACCTCGGCGATGTCCGCCGGGTCGATGATCGGCACCCCGACGTCGCCGAAGGGAGCGGCGGCGACCCGCCGCGCGCGGATGGACTCGGCCCACCACAGCGCGTTGGAGGCGAAGCCGCCCGGCCGCAGGATGGCCCACTCCAGGCCGGACTCCCGCAGTACGTCCTCCAGCGCGCGCATCGCGATCCGCGTCGCGCCGAAGGGCCTGGTCGCCACGCCCTGCGTGGAGAGCAGGACGACCCGGCGGACCCCGCCGGCCTTGGCCGCGGCGATGATGTCGGCCGGGTCGGCTCCGGCGGCGTGCAGGTCGCCGGAGAGCAACAGGAAGAGCGCCTCCGCTCCGGCCAGCGCGGGCTCAAGGCCGGCCGGCTCGGCCAGGTCGGCCGCCAGGTGGCGGACGCCGTCCGGCACCGCCGCCGCGTGGCGTGACACCGCCGTCACCTGCCGGCCCGCCTCGGCCAATGCCCGCGTCAACGGCCGGCCCACGTTCCCGGTAGCCCCGGTCACCACGATCATGTATGGCTCCTTGTCCAGTGTCTTCTGTGGCCTTTGTGGCCTTTGTGGCCTTCACGTATGGCCTTTGGCCTTCACGTGTGGCCTTCACGGTAGGAGCCTGGCTAACTCTTGGTAAGTACATACCTTTAGGTAAGCTCCCCACATGACGGGAAGCGCGCAGCACAGACAGGCCGAGGCGGGTGAGCGGTATGAGGTGTTTCACACCGACTGCCCCGCGCGTGAGGTGGTCGACCACGTGACCAGCAGGTGGGGCGTCTGGGTGCTGATCTCCTTGCGGAGATGCGACCTCCGGTTCTACGAGCTGCGCGAGAGCATTCAGGGCGTCAGCGAGAAGATGCTCGCCCAGACCCTGCGCGCGCTCGTCCAGGATGGCCTGGTCCGGCGGGAGGTCGAGCCGACGACGCCGCCTCAGGTCACCTACGGGCTGACCGAGTTCGGCCGGGACATCGGCGAGCCGCTGGCCGACCTGTTCGACCGGATCGGGCGGCGGCTCGCGCCGCGCGACGCGGGATAGCGCGGCAGCGGCCGGCCACGGGCCAGGAGCTAGGGGTCAGAGGCCCGTTCCTGCATGATGACGGGATGAACCATGGCGACCAGCGCTTCCACGTCATCGTGCTGTCGAACTTCGCGAAGGGCTTCGACAAGTACGCGTTCGCTTACGGCAAGGCGGGAATCCCGGAGAGTACCCACCCCGACCGGTTCCACCTGCTGACCCGTGCGGAGTTGGGCATCGGCATCGGCAAGGCGCGACGCCTGCTGGACCGTCTGGCCATTGCGGGCGACCGGCTGCTGGTGCTGGAAACCACGGTGGACCCCGACAGGCTGATGCCCAACCTGTCGACCGGCCTCGGCATGGAGCTGCACGAGGCGCGCATCCGGTTGTCAGCCGTCCACGAGCTCGACCAGGTGGGCGACGAGTTCACGCTGCGCCCGACAACCGTCGAGGATGCGATGGCGGCCTCCCTGCACCTGCACGGCTCGGCACAGCGCCGCTACGCCGACCTGCGACCGCGCTCGGTTTCGGTTCTGCCGGTCGCCTCCGCCTGCCAGGCCCGCTGTTCGTTCTGCTTCTCCGCGGCTTCGATCTCCAGCGACCAGGCGCCGGCCCGGGTCCCGTGGGACGCGGTCGCCTCCTGGCTGGAGCGCGCCCGTGCGGCGGGGGCCGAGCGCGCGGTGATCACCGGCGGCGGGGAGCCCACGCTCATACCGTTCGAACAGCAGCTGCGGCTGGTGTCCGCCTGCTCGGCGGCCTTCCCGAAGGTCGTCCTGATCACCAACGCACACACCCTGGCGAAGGGCCCGCACGCCGACCGGGCCGACCGGCTGGCAGCCCTGAGCGCCGCGGGCCTGAGCGTGCTGGCGGTCTCCCGGCACCATCAGGACGACGCCGTCAGCGAGCGGCTGATGATGCTGCGCACGCCGGTGAGCGCTGTGGTCGACACCTGGCGCGTGGAACGCGACCGCTGGCCGGGGCTGCGGATGAGGCTGATCTGCGTGCTCCAGCGCGGCGGTGTGGCCGATGCGACCGGCGTCGCCGACTACCTTTCGTGGGCCGCGGCTCTCGGTGTCGAGGAGGTCTGCTTCAAGGAGCTCTACGTCTCCACCAGCACCGAGTCGCTCTACTTCGACCGCACCGCCAACACCTGGAGCCGGGAGCACCAGGTCTCGCTGTCCGTCGTCACCCGGTTCGCCGAGCAGCACGGCTTCGAACCCGCGAGCCGCCTGCCCTGGGGCGCACCGGTCTACCACGGCAGCTGGGACGGCCGGCCGATGCGGATCGCCGCGTACACCGAGCCCAGCCTGCTCTGGGAACGCACCAGCGGGATCGCACGCAGCTGGAACGTCCTGGCCGACGGGCGTTGCTACGCCTCCCTGGAGGACCGGGCCAGCGAGATCGTGCCGGACGGTGCAGCGGTATGAGGTTCGATGAGTTCCAGGAGTTCCGCCGACGGCAACTCGGTGCTTCGCCATCGCTTCTGGACGCCGCCGAGACCAACGTCTACCGGGCGCTTGCTCCGCTGCGACCGGACCCGCCGGGCGACCTGCGGACGGTGCATCGGTGCGATCTCGCCCGTGCCTGGCTGCGGCGGTTCGAGCTGCCGCAGGAGTGGTCCGGCCGCGCCATGGTCTGCCGAGGGGTCCGTCACGGGCTCGGCGTGCTGTTCCCGTGGCTGCGCTCCGTACAGGCGCGGCTGTGGCTGCCCAGCGACGTGTACCCGGTCTACTTCGAGCTGGCCCGCGCCGCGGGCCTGGCGCCCGCGTCCTACCCGACGCTGCCGGCGCCGGCCCTGCCGATGTCGCCGCCGGACGACCGGCCCGAATACCTGCTGCTCGCCAACCCCAGCAAGCCGCTCGGCCGGTACCTGTCCGACGCCGAATGCGACGCGGTGATTTCCTGGCTGCGGGAATCACCACACCGCCGCCTGCTGATCGACAGCGTCTACGACCTGGGAGCCCCGTTCGCTGCCGGCACCCGGCGATTGCTGGACACCGGTCGTGCGGTCCTGCTGCACTCGGTCACCAAGGGATGGCTGTGGCCGCGCACGTTCGGCGTGGTCCTGCTGACTCCGGCGCAGGCCGAACCGGCCGGACTGGCCGGACTGGCCGAGGCGTTCCGGGCGGATCCGCCGACCTCGGCTCAGCTGAGGCTCGCCGACCGCCTGCTGACCGAGCACCGGGACGTACCCCGGCAGGTCGTCGACGAGCTGGCCACCCGGGCCGAGCGGTTCTTCGAACGGCTGCCGGAGGAGGTGCTCGAGGCGATTCCCACGGCGAGCCGGACCTGCCCCGGCAACTACTTCTTCCCGGTTGGCATCCCGGCCGAGACCCTCCAGCGCGAGTACGGCGTGCTCGCCATGCCGGCCGCCGTCTTCGGGGCGAGCCACTGGCCAGGCTCCATCCTGACCAGCCTGGCCGACACTTTCGGCCCGCCGTCGGCGGTGGCTCGGTGAAGCCACTGAAGGAGCTGGCCGTGTAGAACGTAGAACGATGCGGACCGTCGATCCGCCGGCGGGGCCGGACGAGGCAGGGCCGGACGAGGCAGGGCCGGGCAAGGCGGGCCCGGGGGGCGGGCCCGCTGGTGCGGTGTGCGGCCGGAGGCGGCAGCATGGGCGTTACCGGCGAGCTGCCCGACCACAGGAGGTGGACGGTCGTGAACGACGACACGGCGCCGTCCGACGGCCCGGACCCGGGGCTGACGGCCGCCCGGGCGGAGGAGATCGCCCGGCGCATCCAGACGCGGTACCGGCAGCTCGGGCTCAGCCGGGAGGAGGTGGCGGCCCGCGCCGGGATGTCACTGCCGTACGCCTCGCACCTGCTGGCGCTGGGGACGGACTTCGACCCCGCGGCGCTGCTGCGCCTGGCGGCCGTGCTGCGCATGAGCTACTCGGAGCTGGTGGACGGCCGGGCCGACGCGCCGCCCGGGCAGCCGCCGCCTGCGGCGCACCCCATGCTGATGAAGCTCTCCGAGCGGGAGTGCTGGGACCGGCTCGGGACGCACGGCATCGGACGGCTGGCGATCGCCGTCAGCCCGGGGCCGGTCGTGCTGCCGGTCAACTACCTGGTGGACGGTACGAGCATCGTCTACCGGACGGCTGCCGACGCGGTGACGGCCGTGCCGCAGGGCGGCGAGGTGTCCTTCGAGATCGACCGTACGGACGAGCGCCGGCGCAACGGGTGGAGCGTGCTGCTGCTGGGCAGGACGGAGCACATCACGGCCCCCGGGACGATCGCGGAGCTCGCCGAGCGGCCCGGTGCAGCGCCCTGGGCGGGCGAGCGTCGTGACCTGTGGATCCGGATCCTGCCCACGAGCGTCACGGGACGGCTGATCCAGACCTGAACGGGCCCGAACGGGCCGGAACGGCCCCGGGCGGCGGTCGGCCGCGCCACCCGAACGGAGCACCCCAGGAGCGGGCGGATAGCGGGGGTGCGGCCACGGGCCACGGCATGGCGCATGCGAACGATCGCTCCGGGGCCCGGCCTCCGGCGGGAGCCGGGCGGATCGCCGGCAGGTCGAACCGGGCGCAGTCCGACCAACGGCCCATCTCCGTCACGGGGTTGATGTGAGCTTCGCCACGCAGCCGGGAATTGCGGTCCCGTGTCCGGTTGCGGCATGGTGAGACCTCTGTCAGGCCCCGTGTACGGCCCAGCTGTTGGGCGTCAACTGAATACCGATGGTCCGTACGCCGCCCGAACTCCTTGCCCGCACCGGCTCGTCCGGCGCCCGGGCAGCGGGCCAGTTCCTCCTGTGACCAGCTCAGAGGGAGGACAGTGACCAGGGCATGTTGCGTCCTCACGGTCACCCGGGGACGACGCTGGAAGGAAACCATGTGACTCGGATCTCGGTCCGGGGAGTTGCCGTGGCCTCTGCCACCGCCGTCACCGCCGTCGGTGCCGTCGTGGGTGTGGCTTCGAGCAGCGAGGGCGCCACCGCCCAGCCGGTCGACGTCGCGGGAGCCACGCTCCTCGCGGACGTGCCGTCAGCCGCCCAGGCGCAGACCCTCAGCGACAACCTCGCCGTCCAGTCCTCGGCTCAGCAGCAGTCGGCCGACCTCGCCGCGCAGCGGACCGCGCAGGAGGCCGCCCGGCAGAAGGCCGCCGCCGACGCGCAGGCCAAGGCCGACGCGGACAAGGCCGCCGCCGACGCCGCCGCGGCCCAGAAGGCCGCCGCCGATGCGAAGGCCAAGGCTGACGCCGCCGCCGCGCAGCAGGCTGCCGCCCGCGCCGCGGCCAAGTCGCAGCTCGCCAGCGCCACCACGGACTCGGCGCCGGCCGGCGCCTCGTCCGCCGGGGGCTCGCCGCAGTCGATCGCGGCCGGGCTGATGGACAGCACCCAGTTCCAGTGCTTCAGCAACATCGTCACGCGCGAGAGCGGTTGGGACGTCACCGCCCGCAACCCCTCCTCCGGCGCCTACGGCCTGGTACAGGCGCTGCCCGGTTCGAAGATGGCCTCGGTCGGATCGGACTGGCAGACCAACCCCGCGACGCAGATCAAGTGGGGCCTGGGCTACATGAACGAGACCTACGGCAGCCCGTGTGACGCCTGGTCGTTCTGGCAGGTCCACCACGCCTACTAGCTCGTCCTTCGAGCAGTCCGAGTAGCCTCGTCCCATGGCGGATCAAGGGCGGTACGTCCTGTACCGGGCGGAGTCGAAGGTACTGGCGGCGATCGGCGAGCAGGTCGACGCCCAGGTCGGCCGTGTCACGGTGCGGCTGCCCAGGGCGGTGGCCGAGGCCGCGGTGGCCGCTTGGGAGCGCGACGATCCGGACGATGACCTGGGCGAGGAGACTCATGAGCAGTACGCGCTGCGGGGCCAGGCCGGCGATCTGGCACTGATCGGCCTTGAGATCTCGGAGCGCGGCCGCTGGGAGGGCGAGCAGGTCGTGGTCGACCTGCACGTCCACTCCGCGGGGGCGGCCTGGCTCCAGGCTGCCGAGCTGGGACTGACCGGCCGGTCCTGAGGGGTTGACGAGGTGGTTTACGAACTCGCGGACCGGCTCGTCGTCGGCATCGCCTCCAGCGCCCTGTTCGACCTGGCTGAGTCGGACGCGGTGTTCCGGGAGCAGGGCGAGGAGGGATACCGGGCGTACCAGGAAGAACACTTGGACGACACGCTCCGGCCCGGGGTGGCGTTCGCGTTCATCCGGCGTCTGCTCTCGCTCAATGACCTCGCGCCTGATGATCCGCTGGTCGAGGTCATCGTGCTGTCCCGCAACGATCCCGACACCGGCCTTCGGGTCATGCGGTCCATCCAGAGCCACAAACTGCCGATAACCCGGGCCGTGTTCATGCAGGGCCGGTCACCGCACCGGTTCATGCCGGCGTTCAACATGTCGCTGTTCCTCTCGGCGAACCAGGACGACGTCCGCGAAGCCGTCGATGCGGGCCTGCCCGCCGGCTGCGTCCTCGGCCCGATCGTCGAGGACGACGCCAGTGACCAGGACCTGCGCGTGTCCTTCGACTTCGACGGGATACTGGCCACCGACGCCTCCGAGCGGATCTACCAGAGCGGCGGACTCGAAGGCTTCCGGGAGTACGAGGTCGCCCACGCCGACATCGCCCACGACGCAGGGCCGCTCAAGGACTTCCTGGCGGCGGTGAACCGGATCCAGCGCCGGGAGGAGGAAGCCCGCAAGGCGGATCCCGAGTACCGCCTCCGGGTGCACGTCTCGATCGTCACCGCACGCAACGCCCCCGCCCACGAGCGGGCCGTCATGAGCCTGAAACGGTGGGGCGTTCGCGTCAACGACGCGTTCTTCCTCGGCGGCATCGACAAGGGCGAGATCATGAAGATCCTCAGGCCGCACATCTTCTTCGACGACCAGGCCGTCCACCTCGCGAGCACCTCCCGGACGACGCCGAGCGTCCACGTCCCGTTCGGTCAGATCAACGAGCAGGCGCCTGCGGGATCGTGATCGACTGACGCCTCGTCACATCGTCACCTCCCGGATGGAGCAGGCTGAGGATGGGTGCCCAGGCCGCCTCGCCGAGCAGGGCGTCGCTGCGGGCCGTCCCGCCGTAGGCAAAGATCTCGGAGGGCGCGGCGGGGCCCTCGCCCGGGAAGCGCGGCCGGTGGCCGGCGTCGTCGCGGGTCACCAGGCGGACCGGGGCGCCGGCTGCCCGGCGGCGGGCGGCCAGTTGCTCGGCGTACCGCAGGGAGGGCCACATCGCATCGTCGCCGCCGGCGACGAGCAGGATGTCGGCTGACGCCTTCTCCAGCGGGATCGCGGCGGCGTCCAGACGCCGGGCGTGGGTCCGCTCGCTGAGTTCGTACCAGCCGCGGATCGCCACCGGGCCGTCGCCCTGCTCCTCGGGCTCCCAGGAGTCGCCCTCCATCGGGACGAAGGGCAGCGGCTGCCCCTGCCAGCTCCAGGAGGACCGCCAGGGCCGGTCCCGCCCGTCGAGCCCCGGCCCCACGTTGCACCAGACCAGCGACGTCGGAGAGATGGCCACCACCGCGTTGACGCGCGGCTCGTGGACCGCGGTGAGCAGCGCGGCCTCGGCGCCCTTGGACCAGCCGAGGATGCCGACGCGCTCCGCTCCACGGGAGTACAGCAGGTCGACGGCCGCGACGAAGGTCTCCAGCGGCACCTCGCAGATACCCGGTGGCTGCCCCGGGACGCCGAACCAGCGGATGGCCAGAGTGAGGAACCCTTGCTCGGCCAGCAGCCTCGCCCGTTGGCGGTCCACCCGGCCGCTCGACCCGGCCAGCACGACGACACCCGTGCCGTTGCCCTCGGCCGGCTCCATCAGGACGGCTTCCCAGGGGGTCGTCAGCTCGTGTTCGACGACTGTCACGGCATCTCTCCTCTCGGCGGGGAATCCACGTGAGGTGAGGCTATCAGCAGCCCGGTGTGCGCCGGGGTGCGGCGGCGGGCGGTGCAGTGCAGCGGAGTGCGGTGCCGGGGTGCGGCGGGCTGTCCGGCGCGCGTCTGGTGGACGTGCGCGTCTCGCGATACGGACACTACCTCCCGACAAGTGTTGTCGAATGCAAGACTTATGACGTGGAAAACATACAACCTGATCACGGTGCGTCATCTGACCCCACCGAGGAGGAGATCCAGGCGTTCCAGACCGCCACCCGGGACTTGATCGGTGTGGCGCTGCGCAGCCTGGAGGTGCTGGCGGGCGAGGTGTCGCTGCCGCAGTTCCGGCTGCTGCTCGCGCTCGGCGACCTGGGGCGGGCGCCGTCCTCCCGGGTCGCGCAGACGCTCGGGCTCGGCGCGTCCTCGGTGACCCGGCTGGCCGACCGGCTGCACGCCTCCGGCCACCTCGTCCGCGGCAGTGAGGCGCACCACCGCAGTGTGGTCACCCTGGAGTTGAGCGAGAGCGGGCGCCGGCTCGTGGAGGACGTCCTCTCCTGGCGGCGGCAGGAGCTGTCGCGGCTGCTGGCCACCCTCTCCCCCGCGCAGCGGGCCGCGACGGCCGAGGGCCTGGCGGCCCTGCACCAGGCGATCGACAGTGCCGACGAGCTGGTCCAGCACGGCCCGGTGCCGTTGTGAGCGGGTTCGGCGGCGCCCGCACGGCGCACGGCACAGCGCAGCCAATCGGTGAGGCGCAGCCACACGGTGAGGCGCACCCACACCGCGAAGCGCAGCCGCACACCAAGGCGAAGGCCCACCGCGAGGCGAAGCCGCACCGCGGCGCGCACCTCGGCGACTTCACGCTCGGCCCCCGGGTGCTGCTGATCACGGGCTGGGCGCTGCTGGTCGGCGGCGCCGGAGCGGTGGCCGCCTTCGCGCTGCTGCGGCTGATCGGCCTGGTCACCAACCTCGTCTTCTTCCAGCGGATCAGCACCGCGATGACCGCGCCCGGCGGACACCACCCGTGGTGGCTGGTCCTGCTCGCGCCGGTGGCCGGCGGTCTGGTGATCGGTCTGATGGCCCGCTTCGGATCGGAGAAGATCCGCGGTCACGGCATGCCGGAGGCGATCGAGGCGATCCTGACCGGTGGCAGCCGCATCGCCCCGAAGGTCGCGCTGCTCAAGCCGGTCTCCGCCGCGATCAGCATCGGCACCGGCGGCCCGTTCGGCGCCGAGGGCCCGATCATCATGACCGGTGGGGCGATCGGCTCGATCCTCGCGCAGTCGCTGCGGCTGAGCGCGGACGAGCGCAAGACGCTGCTGGTCAGCGGCGCGGCGGCCGGCATGGCCGCGACGTTCAACTCGCCGATGGCCGCGGTGCTGCTGGCCGTGGAGCTGCTGCTCTTCGAGTGGCGCCCGCGCAGCTTCGTGCCGGTGGTGGGCGCGGTCGCGGTCGCCACGATCTGCCGGGGCCCGCTGCTGGGCACCGCGCCCGTCTTCCCCGTCCCGGTGGCCGGGATGCACGTCAGCACCGCGGCCGAGGCGCTCTGCGTGGCGGCGGGGCTGATCGGCGGCGCGCTCGCGGTGGTGGCGACCTGGCTGGTCTACCGGGCCGAGGACGCGTTCGCCAGGCTGCCGTTCCACTGGATGTGGTGGCCCGCGATCGGTGGCGCGATCATCGGGGTCGGCGGACTGATCGAGCCCCGCGCGCTGGGCGTCGGCTACGACGTCATCGACCAGCTGCTGACCGGACGCGCCACCACCTCGCTGATCATCGGCATCCTGGTGGTCAAGACGCTGATCTGGTCGTTGTCCCTCGGCTCGGGCACCTCCGGCGGCGTGCTCGCTCCCGTCTTCATGATCGGCGGCGCCCTGGGAGCGGCGGAGGGACTGGTCTTCCCCCACGTCATCCCCGGCTTCTGGGCCATGATGGGGCTGGCGGCCGTGGTGGGCGGCGTGATGCGCTCGCCGCTGACCGGCGTGATCTTCACCCTCGAACTCACCCACGCCTGGCCGGCCGCGCTGCCGCTGCTGATCTCCTCCACCGCCGCCTACGCGCTCTCCGCCCTGCTGCTCAAGAGGTCGGTGCTCACCGAGAAGATCGCCCGCCGCGGCCTGCACCTGACCCGCGAGTACTCCACCGACCCGTTGGAGACCTTCTTCGTCGAAGAGGTGATGGACCGGCAGACCGACCTCTCGCTCTCGCCCACTGGAGGGCTGCCGGCGGTGTTCGTCCGGCCCGACGACACCCTGCGCCAGGTGGCGTACCTGTTCGCCGAACACGACATCACCGAAGCCGCCGTGCTCGTCCACCAGAGCGACGATCAGCCCATCGGAGTGATCCGACTGTCCCACCTGCTGCACGCCCGCCGGCAGGACCTCACCGAGGAACACCACCGCGAGCGGCACCTGCTGCGGCCCGGCCTCGGCGAAGGCGAACCGGTCGTCCGCGCCTGAGGTAGCAGGCGCGGGTCAGCAGGAGGCAGAGGGCGTAGTAGGCGAGGAAGGCGAGGTAGGCGGCATCGCCGTTGTGGGCGGTCAGGAAGGACTGCCGGAAGGCGATGTTGACGAGGACTCCGCCCAGGGCGCCGACCGCGCCCGCGATGCCGATCAGGGTGGAGGCGCCGCGCTGGGCGTCCCGCTCGCTCCGGTGCGGGTCGGCGCCGGCGGCGATGGCGGCTTCGGCGCGGGCACGGGTGATCGCGGGGATCATCTTGTAGGTGGAGCCGTTGCCGATGCCGCTGAGGACGAAGAGCGTGATGAAGCCGGCCAGGAACAGCGGCAGGCAGTGCTGCCGGGAGGCGGCCAGCACGACGGCTGCGGCCGCCGCCATCGCGGCGAAGGCCCAGAGCGTCACCCGGGCGCCGGAGAGGCGGTCGGCCAGCAGGCCGCCCACCGGCCGGGCGAGCGAGCCGAGCAGCGGGCCGAGGAAGCTGAGGCCGGCGACCTTGAGCGGGGTGTCGAACTGCTGGTGGAACTGGACCTGCAGGACCTGGCCGAAGGCGAAGCCGAAGCCGATGAAGGAGCCGAAGGTCCCGATGTAGAGCGCGGACACCACCCAGGTGTGGCGGTCCGTCACGGCCGCGCGGAGGTCCCGGCGGTCGGTGCGGGGCAGCGGGAGATTGTCCATCCGCAGGGCCGCGCCCAGGGCGGCCAGCACGATCAGCGGGAGGTAGAACAGCACCAGCAGCCGGGGGTGGGTGCTCCCGAGCCGGGCCATCACCAGCAGCCCGAGCAGCTGTACGGCGGGCACGCCCAGGTTGCCGCCGCCCGCGTTGAGGCCCAGCGCCCGGCCCTTGAGGCGCTGCGGGTAGAAGGCGTTGATGTTCGCCATCGAGGAGGCGAAGCTGCCGCCCCCCAGCCCGGCGAGCACCGCCGCGATCAGCAGCGTCGAGTAGTGGACGCCGGGGTGCAGCACCGCTGAGGTGAACAGCACCGGCAGCAGCAGGAGCAGGACGCTGAACACCGTCCAGTTGCGGCCGCCGAAGCGGGCGACCGCGAACGCGTACGGCAGCCGCAGGGCCGCACCGCAGGCGGTGGGCACGGCGGTGAGCAGGAACTTGCCGGCGGTGTCCACGTGGTAGGCCGGGCCGAGGAAGAGCACCAGGACCGACCAGAGGCTCCACACGGAGAAGCCGATGTGCTCGGAGAGGATCGAGAAGGCCAGGTTGCGCCGGGCCGTCCGCGCGCCGGTGCGCTCCCAGAACCCCGGCTCCTCGGGGTGCCACTGCGCGATGGCCCGGGCGCGGGGCGGTGGCGGGGCAGGAGCAGGTGAGGTGGCGGCCGGAGGGGCGGGAGCCGGCGGAGCGGCGGCCGGCGGGTCGGCGGGTTGGCGGCGGACCGGCCAGCGGCGCAGCGTGGTGTCGGCGCCGTCCGGGGTGCTCTCCTCCTCCAGGCAGCGACCGCTCTCCAGGTCGAACGCCTGCTTGAGCATCGGGGAGACCAGCACCCGGCGCTCGCCCCGCCCGCCCAGCAGCCCCCGGGAGAGCACCTGGGCGCCGCTGAACGGATCGCGGTTGTCGAGCGCGTACAGCCCGTCCGCCCCGTCACGGAAGAGCGCCACCTGGGTGTCGCCGAGCAGGACCGCCACCCCCCGGCCGGGCAGCAGGTCGTCGAGGCCGCAGACGGGGACCCAGCGGTCGCCGTCGTGGATCTCCACCAGAACGTCGGTCGTCATCGGGTGTGCACCTCCAGTCGGGGGCCGCCGATCAGGACGCGGCCGTCCTCGCCGGGCCCTGCGGGGCGGATCTGGTCGCGTTCGGGAACGAAGCGGACGGTCGGGTCGGGGGTGCCGGGGGCGTTGACGAAGGAGACGAAGCGCCGCAGGCGCTGCGGGTCGGCCAGCACCGCCGCCCATTCGTCCTGGTAGGTCGCGACATGGCGGGCCATCAGCTGGTCGAGCTCCGCGGCCAGGCCCAGCGAGTCGTCCATGAGCACCTCGCGCAGATGGTCCAGTCCGCCTTCCAGGCGCTCCAGCCAGGGCGCGGTGCGCTCCAGCCGGTCCGCGGTGCGGATGTAGAACATCAGGAAACGGTCGATCGTGCGGATCAGCGTCTCACGGTCCAGGTCCTTGGCGAGCAGATCGGCGTGGCGCGGCGTCATGCCGCCGTTGCCACCGACGTAGAGGTTCCAGCCCTCGGCGGTGGCGATCACGCCGAAGTCCTTGCTCTGCGCCTCGGCGCACTCGCGCGCGCAGCCCGAGACCGCCGACTTGAGCTTGTGCGGGGCGCGCAGCCCCCGGTAGCGCAGTTCGAGTTCGATCGCCAGGCTCACCGAGTCCTGCACCCCGAAGCGGCACCAGGTCTCGCCCACACAGGACTTGACCGTGCGCAGGGCCTTGCCGTACGCGTGTCCCGACTCGAACCCGGCCTCGACCAGCTGGGCCCAGATGGCGGGCAGCTGGTCCACGCGGGCGCCGAGCAGGTCGATCCGCTGGCCTCCGGTGATCTTGGTGTAGAGGCCGAAGTCGCGGGCGATCCGCCCGATGGTGATCAGGCCCTGCGGGGTGATCTCGCCGCCGGGGATCCGAGGGACCACCGAATAGGAGCCGTTGCGCTGCAGGTTGGCCAGGTGGTGGTCGTTGGTGTCCTGCAGCGCGCCCTGCTCGCCGTCCAGGATGTGGCCGTTGCCCAGGCTCGCCAGGATCGAGGCGACGACGGGCTTGCAGATCTCGCAGCCGTGCCCGATGCCGGTGCCGTGCTCCGCCAGCAGCCGGGCGAAACCGGTGATGCCCTTGACCCGGATGATCTCGTAGAGCTCGGCGCGGGTGTGGGCGAAGTGCTCGCACAGGCCCCGGCCGATCTCGACTCCAGCGGCCGCGAGCTCCTCGGTGACGATGGTGCCCATGAGCTTCAGGCAACTGCCGCACCCGGTACCGGCCTTGGTGCACTTCTTGACCGCCGACACGCTGTCACAGCCGAGTTCGGTGACCGCCGCGCGGATCTGCCCCTTGCTGACGTTGTGACAGGAGCAGACCACGGCCTCGTCGGGCAGCACCAGCGGGCCCGCAACGCCGCCCTGCGCGGCGGGCAGGATGAGCTGCTCGGCCGCCACCGGCAGCGGTGCGCCGGTGGCGGCCAGCGGGCGCAGCGTGGCGAACGCCTCGGCGTCGCCGACCAGGACGCCGCCCAGCAGCCGGCCGTCCGGGTGGACCACCAGCTTCTTGTAGACGCCGGCCCGGCTGTCGCTGTACAGCACGTCCAGCGAGCCGGGCGTGGCGCCGTGGGCGTCGCCGAAGCTGGCCACGTCCACCCCCAGCAGCTTGAGCTTGGTGGAGGTGTCCGCACCCGTGAACGACCCGCTCCCGCCGGTCAGTTCGCGCGCAGCCGCCTCGGCCATCGCGTAGCCGGGAGCCACCAGGCCGTAGACCCGCCCGTCGCTGGCCAGCGCGCACTCGCCGATCGCCCACACCCGCGGGTCGGCGGTGCGGCACCGCTCGTCCACCACGATCCCGCCGCGCTCGCCCACCGGCAGGCCGCAGTCACGGGCGAGCTGGTCGCGCGGGCGGATCCCGGCGGAGAACACCACCAGCTCCACGTCCAGCACGGTTCCGTCGGACAGGGCCATGGCCCGCACCCGGCCGTCCTCGGCGGTCTCGATGCGCTCGGTGCCGGCGCCGGTGTGCACCAGCACGTCCAGCTCCTCGACGGCGCGGCGCAGCACCCGGCCGCCGCCCTCGTCCACCTGGAGGGCCATCAGCCGCGGCGCGAACTCGACGACATGGGTGCGCAGGCCCATCGCGCGCAGCGCCCCGGCCGCCTCCAGGCCGAGCAGGCCGCCGCCGACCACGGCACCGGCCCGCGCCCGGGCGGCGCCGGCCCTGATCGCCTCCAGGTCCTCGATGGTGCGGTACACGTGGCAGCCCTCGGCGTCGCTGCCGGGGACCGGGGGGACGAACGGGTACGAGCCGGTGGCCAGCACCAGCGCGTCGTAGCGCAGGACCTCCCCGCTGCGGGTGGTCACCGTGCGGGCGGTGCGGTCGATCGCCGTGGCGGGGTCGCCCAGGCGCAGGTCGATGCCGTGCTCGGCGGCGAAGCCGGGCGGGCAGAGCGACAGCTCCTCGGCGGAGACGCCGGAGAACCAGGAGGTGAGGTGGACCCGGTCGTAGGCGCGGCGCGGCTCCTCGGCGAGCACGGTCACCCGCCAGTCGTGCGGCCGTTCGGACAGGGCCTCCAGGAAGCGCTGGCCGACCATGCCGTGGCCGACCAGGACCAGGTGCGGGGATGTCACAGGCGGGGCTCCTCGGGCGCGGTGACGGTATGACGATGACGGCGTGTCGGTGACGGTGCGTCGATGACGGTGTGTCGGTGACGATGTCGAGATTGGCCGGGCGCGGTTTCCGGACGGGGTCGGCCGTGTTGCCCGGGAGGTACGGCCCGCTCACACCTCGCCAGGGGCGGGGTGACCGTGGCGACATCTGGCGTCATCAATGGGGTACTCCCGCTTACGACCACGTGACCGGCGTGCAACAGCCACGAAACGCGGCTGCCGCAACCTCGCAGCATGGCAACTCCACCGTCAGCGGGACCCCACCCCGAGCCCGACACCGACCGCGCCCCGCTCACCGGGTTCACGGTCGGGGTGACCGCGGCCCGGCGCCGCGACGAACTCGTCGCGCTGCTCACGCGTCGCGGCGCCCGCGTCGTCGAGGCGCCGACCGTGCGGATCGTCCCGCTCGACGACGACACCGCGCTGCGCCAGGCCACCGCCCGCTGCCTGGTCGCGCCGCTGGACTACGTCGTCGCGACCACCGGGGTCGGCTGGCGCGGCTGGATGAGCGCGGCCGACGGCTGGGGGCTCGGACGCCGGCTCGCTGACGTGTGCCGCGACGCGGTGGTCGTCAGCCGCGGCCCCAAGGCGACCGGCGCGGTGCGGGCCAGCGGGCTGAGCGAGGCGTTCTCGCCGCTCACCGAGGCCAACGACGAGCTGCTCACCTGGCTGCTCGCCCGCGAGCTGCGCGGCCGGCGGATTGCGGTGCAGGAACACGGCGCGCCACTGGACGGCTTCATCGCGGCGCTGCGCGAACGCGGCGCGGAGGTGATCGCCGTGCCCGTCTACCGCTGGGGCCCACCCCAGGACCCGGACGCCGTACGCCGTCTGGTCGAACAGAGCGTGCGCCGCGAGGTGCAGGCGATCGCCTTCACCAGCGCCCCCGCCATCACCGGCTTCCTCGACGCCGCCGAGACGCTCGGCCTGCACCGCGAGGTACTGGACGCCCTGCGCCAGGGCACCGAGCACGGCGTGCTCGCGGTCTGCGTCGGGCCGGTGTGCGCGCGCCCGCTGGAGGAGCACGGCATCCGGCCGGCCTGCCCGGACCGGGGTCGGCTCGGCTCGCTGGTGCGCACCATCGTCCAGAAGCTCCCCGAAGGCAACCGCGAACTGCTCTTCGGCGAGCACCGGTTGGTGCTCCAGGGCAGCGCGGTGCTGGTCGCCGACGCGTGCATGTGGCTCTCCCCGGTCCAGGCCGCGCTGCTGCGGGCGCTGGCGGAGCGGCCGGGCCGGGTGCTCAGCCGTTCCGAGCTGCTGCGCCGGGTGTGGGCGGGCGGCGCCGACGAGCACGCGGTCGAGGCGGCCGTCGCCCGGCTGCGTGGCGCGCTGGGCGCTTACGCTGGGCTGGTGCACACCGTGCCCAGACGCGGCTACCGACTCGCGGTCACCACGTGACGCCGGGCGTGACTCCGGACGGGACGCCGGACGTGACGCCGGGCGTGGCTCCGGACGTGGCCCCGGACGTGACGCCGGGCGTGGCCCAGGGCGGGACGCCGGGCCTTGCCGGCGCCGGGCCGCGGGCGACGCTGCTGCTGGTCGCCCACGGCACCCGGGACCCGGACGGCGTCCGCACGTACGCCGCCCTGGCGGACCGGCTGCGCGCCCGGCGGCCGCGGCTGCGCGTGCACCTCGCCCATCTCGACATCGCCCGCCCCTCCCTGGACGACGCGCTGGCCGGGCTGCGCGGCGATGTGGTCGTGGTCCCGCTGCTGCTGAGCGCGGGCCACCACGTCCGGGTGGACATCCCGCTCGCCCTCGCGGCCGCTCCCCACCTGCGGGTGAGCGTGACGCCCGCGCTGGGGCCCGACCCGCTGCTGGCCGCCGCGCTGGCGGACCGGCTCACCCAGGCCGGCTGGCAGCGCGCCGCCACCGGCCGGGGCCGCGCCGAGCAGGCCGTCGTGCTCGCCGCGGCGGGATCCAGCGACCCCGCCGCCAACGCCGACACCACGCGGATGGCCGCACTGCTGCAGCGCAGGCTCCGGGTCACGGTGGTCCCCGCCTACCTCTCGGCGAGTTCGCCGACCCCCGCCGAGGCCGTCGCGCGCCTGCGGGCGGCGGGCTGCCGTCAGGTCGCCGTGGCGAGCTATCTGCTGGCGCCGGGCTTCTTCGCCCGCCGCGCCGCCCAGGCCGCGGGCGATCTGCTGAGCGAACCGGTGGGGACGCACGCCGCCGTCACCCGCTTGGCCCTGCGTCGCTACGACCAGGCCCTGGCGCCGGCTCCGGCCGTCGCCGCGGACGCTCTGCGAGGTCGGTTCGTGAGTGTCTGACCGGTTCTGCCGTCACCTGATGGCGGGGGTGCGGGCGGTCAGCTGAAGAACGGGTCGTCCACGACGAGGACCCAGCCGCCGTCCGGCTGGCGTCGGAGGACCTCCGTCGTCGTGGAGATCACCGGTGCGGGGCCGGCGCCCGTCAGGGTGGCGGTGTTCGACACCAGGGCGATGTCGTCCACCTGTCGGATCTCGCGCGGCTCGAGCTTGAGGCGGGCGCCGCTGTCGATCAGCTGTTGCAGGGCCTTCCGGATGGCCTCGGTGCCCACCAGGTGGGTTCCGGGGGTGGGAACTCCGGGGGTGGGGACGACATGCGCGCGCGGCTCGTACAGCGACACCAGGCCCTCGACGTCACCCGCCTCCAGGTACTCCATGAACATGGCCCCCACTTGCTCGGGCGTCTGCGCACGGCGCCGGGCGACGGCGCCGACGGGCTTGTCGCCCCAGCCCGCCACGGCGAGCAGGTCGTACCAGGTGGGCTGAGCGCCGTACGGTAGATGGTGGCGCAGCAGTGCTCCCGGGAAGGTCAGTGGAGATGCCTTCTGCGGCTTGGATTCGGCCTGGGTGACGATCGCG
The DNA here is from genome assembly GCF_057158765.1 of Kitasatospora sp. NEAU-69. Taxonomy (NCBI): domain Bacteria; kingdom Bacillati; phylum Actinomycetota; class Actinomycetes; order Kitasatosporales; family Streptomycetaceae; genus Kitasatospora; species Kitasatospora sp. NEAU-69. The sequence continues at coordinate 33,869 of NZ_JBWXUE010000010.1, read as the reverse complement.
TCGCTCAGCGCGTAGCCGAGGTCCATGCGGGGGAGCAGGGCGTGCACTTCGTCGGCGAGGCCGGCCGGGAGGCTCTCGCGCCGGACCCCGAGGATGTCGGTGCCGATGCCCGCCTGCGCCAGCCGCACCTCCGCGCCCTTGCGCCCGGCGATGCCGTCCGAGGTGTGCAGCGCGATGGCGTCCCAGGCAATGGCGATACGCCGCTCCTCGACACCGCGTTCGCGCAGGAACGCCGCCGCGGTGTCGGCACCGTCGACCTCGAAACGCTGGTCGCCGTTGCCCTCCTCGCTGAGCCCGATGTCGTGCAGGACGCAGCTGAGGAGCAGCAGTTCGTCGTCGTAGTCGGCACCTGCGCGCAGACCCTGCTGCCGGGCATGGGCGCGGGCGAAGACGTAGCTGCGGAGGCTGTGGAAGAAGACGAAGTCGGCTGTGGCCCTCTCCACATAGGCGTAGGCGTCCCGCGACAGGCCCGTGTTTGGGAGGCCGAGCCGCTCGAAGACGGGCAGGGGTGCGTCAGTGGTCACGGCAGCTCTCTCTTCGTGTGCGGTGGTGGTGGTGCGCACGGTCATGAAACGACCGTAGGCGCGCACGGAGCGAGAGAGTCAGTGGCACGTGTGCCATGCAGCGATAGGATCGTGCCATGGGAGCCCACACCTCCGGCGGCAGCCACCACGTGGTCGTGGTGGCGCTCGAGAACGTCCTCGCGCTCGACATCGGGATTCCGTTGCAGGTCTTCGGAAGCTGGCCGGACGGGCCGTACTCGATGACGGTGTGCGCGGAACGGCCCGGCCTGGTGCCGATGCACGGCGGCCCGGCGTTGTCCGTCGCCGACGGGCTGGACGCCCTTCAGACCGCGGACACCGTGATCGTCCCCGGGTACCTGGAGCCCGACCCACCCTCCGCCGCGGTCATCGCCGCGCTCGCACGGGCGGCGGCCCGCGGCAGCCGGATGGTGTCCATCTGCTCGGGGGCGTTCGCCCTCGCCGCCGCCGGCCTGCTCGACGGCCGCCGGGCCACCACGCACTGGCGCTACGCCGCCGCGCTGGCCGGCCAGTACCCGCAGGTGACGGTGCAGCCGCAGGAGCTGTACATCGATGAAGGCCAGGTGCTGACCTCAGGCGGCGTCGCCGCGGGCCTCGACCTGTGCCTGCACCTGATCCGCCGCGACCACGGCGCCCGCCTGGCGAACCAGCGGGCCCGCCTCCTGGTCACCGCCCCACACCGCACCGGCGGCCAGGCCCAGTTCGCCGACCTGCCGGTGGCCGCGAACGCCTCCGGCGCAACGGCGCCCGTGTACGCGTGGGCCCTGCGTCACCTGCACGAGCCGCTCACCGTCGACCAGTTGGCGCACCAGGCCGGCCTGTCCCGCCGCACCCTCATCCGTCGCTTCCACTCCGACACCGGCCGGCCGCCCATGAGTTGGCTGCTCGACGCACGACTCGGCCTCGCACGGGAACTCCTGGAGTCGAGCGACCTGACGGTCGAAGCCGTCGCACGGCGCTGCGGCCTGGGCACGCCGGCCAACTTCCGGACCCTGTTCAAGGCACACGTCGGGGTACCGCCACGCACGTACCGCGAGACGTTCAACTTGAGACGCTCTTTCAGTACACGTCCCTGAGGTAGCGCCGGTCGGTGGCGAGCTGCTCGACGTAGCCACGGGCGTCCTGCGGGCTCAGGCCGCCGTGGGCGGCGGCGAGGTCGCACAGGGTCTGCTGGACGTCCTTGGCCATCCGGTTGGCGTCGCCGCAGACGTAGATGTGCGCGCCGTCCTGGAGCCAGGACCACAGCCGGGCGCCGTGCTCGCGCATCCGGTCCTGCACGTAGACCTTGGCCCGCTGGTCGCGGGAGAACGCCAGGTCCAGCCGGGTCAGCACACCCTGACGGTGGAACTCCTCCAGCTCCTCCCGGTAGTAGAAGTCGGTGCTGCGGCGCTGCTCGCCGAAGAAGAGCCAGTTGCGGCCGGGGTGGCCCAGCGCGCGGCGCTCCTGGAGGAAGCCGAGGAAGGGCGCAACCCCGGTCCCGGGCCCGATCATGATCACGGGGGCGGCCGGGTCGGCGGGCACCCGGAAGTGCGCCGAGCGCTGGACGAACACCGACACCTCACCGCCGGGCGCGCGGTCGGCCAGGTAGGTCGAGGCCACCCCCTTGCGCCGCTGGCCGCGGGGGCCGTCGTAGCGCAGGACCGAGACGGTGATCCGGGGATCGCCCGGGTGCACCAGCGGGCTGGAGGAGATCGAGTACAGCCGCGGCTGCAGGCCCTTGAGCAGGTCGGCCCACTCCTGGGCGCCGAGCGCGAGGGAGTACTCGCCGACCAGGTCGACGGCCTGCCGGCCCCAGGTCCACTTCGCCAGCTCGCCCTTGTTGTCGGGGCGCAGCAAGCGGCGTAGCTCGCGGTCGGCGGTGCGCTCGGCAGCGAGGCGCAGCAGGGCGGGGGTGATCCGGGTGATGTCCAGGTGTCGGAGCAGCGCCTCGCGCAGCGCGACCGTTCGCCCGCCCGCCAGGGCCACCTCGGTGGCGGGGTCCAGCGCCGTGGCGTCCAGCCACTCGGCGACCAGCTCCGGGCAGTTGAGCGGCTGGACGCCGAGCGCGTCGCCGGCCTGGTAGGCGAGGGCGCCGCCGGTGTCGAAGGTGAACATCCGCACCTCCTTGGTGGCGCCGGGCAGGCTGAGCAGCCGGTTGCCGGTCAGCCGGGCGGTGACGGGCGCACGGGTGGGGCGGGCCGACGCCGACGAGGCGAGCGGCGCCGATGGCGCGGGCGCGGACGCTGGCGCCTGCGGGTCGGCGGCGTCGGGGTCGGCGGGGACGGGGTCGGCGGGGAGGGCGAGGATCTGTTCGAGCCAGCGCTCGGCCTCCTGCTCGTGGCTGCCGGGTTCGCAGTCCACGCGCGGCAGCAGGCGCTGCGCGCCGAGTTCGGCCAGCCGCTCGTCCAGGCGTCGGCCGTGGCCGCAGAAGTCGTCATAGCTGGAGTCGCCCAGCGCCAGCACGCCGAAGCGCACGTCCCGCAGGTCGAGGGGCGGGTCGGCGGTGAGCCGCCGCCAGAACTCGGCGCCGTTGTCGGGGGCCTCGCCGTCGCCGTAGGTGCTGGTGACGATGAGCAGATCGGCGCGGTGGGGCAGGTCCGCCGAAGCGGCGTCGGCCATGCTGCGCAGGGAGACCGGCCGGCCGGCCCGGGTCAGCCGGTCGTGGATGCCGGCGGCGACCTCCTCCGCGTTGCCGGTCTGCGAGGCCCACAGGACCACGACCTCGCGAGTGGCCGGGGCCGGCGCCGAGGCCGGGGGCTCGGCGGCCGCGCGTACGGTGGCGCGCGAGAACAGTCCCGCCAGCACGCCGTCGGCCCACCGGGCGTGGTCGCCGTCCAGCGGTGCCGTGCGTGGCAGCACCGGGACCGTGCCGAACGGCGGTGGCGCGGAGGCCAATCCGGACAGGAAGCCGGCCAGATAGCCGCGCTCGTGGTCCGCCAGGGCCGGCGGCGCGCTCTCGACACCCCACAGCCGCGCCAGCGCGGCCAGCGGAGTGCGGACGTCAGCCTCAGCCTCGGCGTCGGGCACCGGTGTCGTCGTCCCGACGGCCGTGGTCACGGTCACGGGTGCGACCTTCGCCAGCGCCACCGCGCAGGCCTTGAACTCGGGCTGGAAGGAGATCGGGTCCACGGCGTCGCTGGTCACCGCGTTGACGCTGAGGTACTCGCCGAACAGGTCGTTCCAGTGGAACGGCGCGAAGCACTCCCCCGGCCGCACCCGGTCGCTGATCCGGGCGGGCAGGACGGCGCGCCCGCGCCGCGAGGCCACCGCCACCTGGTCCGCCTCCGCCACCCCGAGCGCGTGCGCGTCCTGCGGGTGCAGCTCGACGAACGGGCCCGGGTTGAGCCTGCCGAGCTTGGCGACCTTGCCGGTCTTGGTCAGGGTGTGCCACTGGTGCGGCAGCCGGCCGGTGTTGAGGACGAACGGGTAGTCGTCGTCGGGCAGTTCGGCGGCCGGCAGGTGCGGGCGGGCGAAGAAGGCCGCGCGCCCGTCGGCGGTCGGGAAGGCCAGCCGGGGCCGGGTGCCGTCGGGGCGCACCAGCAGGGCCTGGCTGACACCGTCGTTGAGGTAGCGGACGGGATTGCGCGCGGGGCCGGCCGGATCGGCGCACGGCCACTGCACGGGCTCCTCGCGCAGCCGCCGGTAGTCCACCCCGCGCAGGTCCCAGCCGGTCTTGGGGTTCCAGGCGCGCTTGAGCTCCTCGAAGACCTCCTCGGCGCTGCCGTGCCCGAAGCCCTCCGCGAAACCCATCGCCCGGGCGACCCGCGCGATGAGCTGCCAGTCCGCCAGGGCCTCGCCCGGCGGCTCGACGGCGCGGCGGCTCAGCGTCAGGTTGCGCTCGGAGTTGACCATCACCCCCTCGGCCTCGGCCCACAGCGCGGCCGGCAGCACGATGTCCGCGTACCGGTTGGTCTCGGTCTCGGCGAACACGTCCTGGGTGATCACGAGTTCGGCCGCTTCCAGGCCCTCGATCACGGTCTTGCGGTTGGCGACCGAGGCCACCGGGTTGGTGCAGATGATCCAGCAGGCCTTGATCTCCCCGGCGGCCATCCGCTCGAACAGCTCCACCGTGCCCCGGCCGGACTCCGCGCGCAGGGTGCCCGGCCGCAGGCCCCACAACTCCTCGGTGAACGCGCGGTCTTCGGCCTCCAGCGCGGACCGCTGGCCGGGCAGACCGGGGCCCATGTAGCCCATCTCCCGGCCACCCATGGCGTTGGGCTGGCCGGTCAGTGAGAAGGGGCCGCTGCCCGGGCGGCAGATAGCGCCGGTCGCCAGGTGCAGGTTGATCAGGGCGTTGGTGTTCCAGGTGCCGTGCGTGGACTGGTTCAGCCCCATCGTCCAGCAGCTCATCCACTCACCGGCGGCGCCGATCCACTCGGCGGCCCGGCGGATGTCCGCCTCGGGGATGCCGGTCACCTCGGCGACCTTCGCGGGCGGGTAGTCCGCCAGGAAGGGCGGCAACTGCTCCCAGCCGTCGGTGTGTTCGGCGATGAACTCCTCGTCGATGTCGCCGTTCTCGACCAGCAGGTGCAGCAGGCCGTTGAGCAGCGCGAGATCGGTGCCCGGTCTGATCTGCAGGAAGAGGTCCGCCTTGTCGGCGGTGGCGCTGCGCCGGGGGTCCACCACGATCAGCTTCGCCCCGGCCTTGCGGCGCTCCAGCAGGCGCAGGAAGAGGATCGGGTGGCAGTCGGCCATGTTGGAGCCGATGACGAGGAAGAGATCGGCCTCGTCGAAGTCCCGGTAGGAGCCGGGCGGCCCGTCCGCGCCCAGGGAGAGCTTGTAGCCGCTGCCCGCGCTGGCCATGCACAACCGCGAGTTGGACTCGATCCTGCTGGTGCCGACGAAGCCCTTGGCCAGCTTGTTCGCCAGGTACTGCGCCTCCAGTGACATCTGCCCCGAGACGTAGAAGGCCACGGCGTCCGGGCCGTGCTCGTCCAGGATCGCGCGCAGCCCGCGCCCCGCGGCTGCGACGGCCTCGCCGAGCGCCGCCGGCTGCGGGGCGGCGCCGCGCCCGGCGCGCACCAGGGCGCGGTCCAGCCGGCCCGGGGCCGCGAACAGCTCGGCGCTGGTCGCGCCCTTGGTGCAGAGCCGGCCCGCGTTCGCCGGATGCGCCTGGTCCCCGCTCACCCGCACCACGCCGGGGCGCCCGGTGCCCGCGGGCGCCACCTCCAGCACGATGCCGCAGCCCACACCGCAGTACGAGCACACCGTACGGACCTGCTCGGCCGCCGTCCGCAGCTCTGGCACGCAGCGGCCCCCCTCGTCGTCACCGACGGGACCTCCCCGCCACAGGAGCACGCTAGGAACCCGCTGTTGCGCGCCGGTGACGCTCACCTCCACCGCACGGTTACGGCCCCCGCACGCGGGCGCGGCGGCTCGGTGAGGTCCCTCGGCGGGACCGCCCGAGCACACTCTGGTGTGTCGAGTGGCAACCGCCCCCGGGCGGGGATTGGATGGGAGCCCTACCCCTTCGCACGGACGAGACGAGGAACTGCGTTGAAGGTGATCGGAAACCTCCCGGGTGCTCCGTGTTGGGCGCAGCTGAGCGCGAGTGATCCTCGGGCGGCCCAGCAGTTCTACGGTCGGCTCTTCGGCTGGACCGCCGAGACCGACCCGGATCCCCAGTACGGCGGCTACACGACCTTCTCGCTCGGTGGCAAGCCCGCCGCGGCCGTGGCCCCGCTGATGAATCCGCAGCAGCCCGTCATGTGGCTGCTCTCCTTCGCCACCTCGGGCGTCGACGCCGCGGCCGATACCGCCAAGGGTGCGGGCGCCCAGGTGTGGATGGGGCCGATGAACATCGGCGACAAGGGCCGCTGGGCACTGCTGAGCGACCCGACCGGCGCGCCGTTCGCCCTGTGGGAGGCAGAGACGTTCAGCGGCTTCGGCGTCGCGGAGGAGCCCGGCGCCCTCGGCTGGATCGACCTGTCGACCCGGGACGTCGCCGCCGCGGTGGGCTTCTACCAGCAGGCGCTCGGCTGGCAGGTCCGGCCGAACGACGTGTACCCGATGGTCGGCATGTCGGACACCATGTTCGGCGGAGTGATGCAGATGGGCGAGATGTTCCCGCCCGAGATCCCCTCGCACTGGAACCCGTTCTTCCTGGTCACAGATGTGGATGCGACCGCCACCGAGGCGGCCGGTCTCGGCGCCGACGTGATGCACGGCCCCGTGGACGTCGAGATGGAGAACGGTCCCCGTCTCGCCGTCATCCGCGACCCGCAGGGCGCCACCTTCGGCGTCTTCGCCCCGCGCGCGAACTGACCGTTCCACTGCCGGGCGGTGTGCCTTCCGCGCAGCCCAGGCCGAGTCGATCCGGATTGCAGGCTCATGGGAGAAAACGGCGGAATCCGCCGTCGATCGGTGCTCAAGGCCATCCCCGTCGCCGGTCTCGCGGCGACGCGCGGCGGGAGCCCGGCCGGGTGGCACGCGGTGCCGATGTCCGCACCGTTTCCGCAACCGGCCGTGGCGGTCGCGCGGCCGGTGCCGGGCTCGGCCTCGCCGGTTCTCGACCAGAGACTCGACGTCCGCTTCACGGGCGTCTCCATCCCGGGCTACGGCCCTGCCACCACGCGCACCTACAACGGGGCGATCCCGGGGCCGACCCTGCGCCTGCGTGGCGGGGACACGCTACGGCTGATCCAGGTCAACGGCCTGCCGCCCAACCCACCCCATCAGGGCGGCCACAACACGCCGCACCACCCCAACAGCTTCAACCTGCACACCCACGGGATGCACGTCTCCCCCTCCGGCAACGCCGACAACGTCCTGCGCGAGTTCGCGCCGCGCACCGCCGACGAGGCCGCGGCCGGCGCCGCGGAACCGCGGTACACGACGACCATCCACGTCCCGGCCGACCACCCCGCCGGCACCTACTGGTACCACCCGCACCTGCACGGAGCCACCGCCGAGCAGATCGTCGGCGGCATGACCGGTGTGATCATCATCGAAGGCGATGTCGACGAGGTCCCGGAGATCAAGGCGGCCGCCGACGTCGTCCTCTGCGTGAACGAACTCAAGCTCAAGGACGGCCGGGTCCCCGCGTTCACCTCGGGCAACTGGATGACGGGCGTCCCGTCCACCTTCACCGTCAACGGCACGGTCAATCCCACCCTCACGCTGCGCCCGGGCGAGGTCCAGCGCTGGAGGCTGGTGGCCGCCACCGCATTCACCGCCCTGCGGCTCACGGTCACCGGGAACGGCGGCACCATGACGGTGCACCAGATCGCGCAGGACGGTGTCACCTTCGGCGCACCGGTGGAGCGGGAGCTGGTGGAGCTGGCCATGGGCAACCGCGCCGACCTCCTGGTCCGGGGTGCTCGGCCCGGCAGGTACGAACTCCGGGCCGAAGCGGTCCCCGGACCGCTGATGACGATCGAGGTGACGGGCCCGCCCGTCGAACCGCCCATGGGGCTGCCCGCCCTCCTGCCGCCGGGCCGGCCGTTCCTCGACGAGAAGGACATCGTCAACCCCGCCGCCGACCGGCAGGTCGTCTTCCACGCCGACCCCGGCGTCTTCGCCGGTGCCTTCCCCAACGCCTTCCGCATGCTGGGCAGCAACGCGACCCCCGCGGCCGACCCCGGCGGCGATCCCACCCGCGACCCGGCTTACGGCCTGTTCGACCCCGACTACACCAACCACACCCTGCGCCTCGGCACCGTCGAACGCTGGACCGTGCGCACCGACGAGACCATGCCGGCGTTCGACCACCCCTTCCACCTCCACACCAACCAGTTCCTCCTCACCCACCGGAACGGCCGACGGCTGGACCCGCCCGTCTGGCACGACACCGTCGGACTGGCCGGCGGCACACCCGGCCAGTCCGCCACCTTCCTCGTCGAGTACCGGCACTTCACCGGCCGCGCCCTCGCCCACTGCCATCAGCTCCACCACGAAGACCTCGGCATGATGCAGACCATCGACTACGTCACGGACGCCTGGTGAGGCCTCCTTCGTTCATCAGGCCTTCAGGAACGCGAGGATGTCGTTGTTGAGCTCGGTGGCGTGGCTGACGTACAGGCCGTGGCCGCCGGTGGGGTACTCCCGGTAGGTGCAGCCGGGGAGCAGTTCGGCGGTGCGGCGGCCGGTGACGTCGATCGGGGCGGAGAAGTCGGCGGCGCCGTGCACGACGAGCGCCGGCACGGTGACCCGGCGCAGCGCCTCACGGCTGTCGTCGGTCAGCTTCGTGAACGGCAGGATCGCGGCGAGGAACACCACGCGTGCCGCCCGGTCGCTGCCATGCCGCGCGAGGGGACGATCGGCTCGCCGGTCCCGTGGTCCTCGTAGGCGAGCCGGGTGCCGTCGTGGGTCTCGAAGAACATGGTGTCCCCTCCGTCTGCGGGTGCCGTTGCGGCGCCGGATCACTGGTGTACCGAGGACGTTAGGCGGGCGGCAGGCCGGAGGCATCTGTCATCCGTAGGTAGCCGGCAGCGGCAGAGCCGGTCCCGGCGCGGGACTGCCACTCAGTCATATCGGACGTATCCGGCAATATCTGACGAACAGCCGCCCTCCGTTGCCGATTCGAGATCAGATCGAAAGCTCATCGCATCTCTTGACGATCACTTTGCCTTTTCTTTAATGAGAGATTGATGAGGATCTTTACCTGATCACTACCTTGACTTTGATTGACCATAGGAGAAGCTCGATGCTTCGACCGTTCCGGGCCTCGCCGGCGACAGCCGGCGGGGCCCGCACACTGCGTCACGCGCGCCGGATAGCCGGGGCGCTGACCCTGACCCTGGCGCTGGAGGCCGGCGTCACACTCGGTGCGCTGCCGGCCCAGCAGGCCACGGCCGCACCCGCGACGGCCCCGGCAGCCCCGGCAGCCCCGGCATCGCCGACCGTGGAGGCGCCTGACGCCTCGTCGGCCCTGCTCGCGGCACGGCTCCAGGGCCACCGGGTGGAGGTCGCCGGGGAGCGCACCGAGAACGTCACGGTCTGGGCGAACCCGAACGGGACGATGACCGCCGAGCGTGCCACCGGGCCGATCCGGATGCGGGCCGGCGAGGGCTGGGTGCCGGTGGACACCACGCTGGTCGAGCGGCCGGACGGGAAGATCGCGCCCAAGGCGCACCCCGAGGGCCTGGTGTTCGAGGCCGGCGACGCCGCGGTGAAGGTCGGGGATCCGGCCCCGGCCCCGGCCCCGGCTCCCGCGACCGACCCGGCCCCCACCCGCGCCGCCCGGGCACTGGCCCGCCCGCTGCTGGCGGCTGACGCCCCGGCGGCCGCTCCCCCGGCCGAACGCCCCCTGGTGCAGCTCGGCGACGACGGCCACCGGATCGAGCTCGGCTGGCTGGGCCGGCTGCCCAAGCCGAAGCTCGACGGCAGCACCGCCACCTACGTGGACGCCCGCCCGGGCGTGGACCTGGTCCTGCAGGCCACCCGCACCGGCTTCGAGCAGTTCCTGGTGGTCAAGGACCGCAGCGCCGTCAGCCAGGCGGGCACCATCGCGATCCCGCTGGACACCAAGGGCCTCGAGGTCTCCCGCAAGGACGACGGCGCGATCGAGCTGATCGACCCGGCAGCCGGGCGCAGCGTCGGGCGGATCCCGGCGCCGGTGATGTGGGACGCCGCGGTCGATCCGCCCTCGGGCGAGCACCTGCACCGCGGCCCGGTCACCATGGAGCTGCGCGGCCAAGGCGCGGACGCGGAGCTGGTGTTCACCCCGGACGCCGGCTTCCTGGCCGACCCGAAGACGCAGTACCCGGTCACCGTGGACCCGGTGGTGGACCTCGGCGCGAGCTTCGACACCTTCGTGCAGAGCGACACCAACTCCGACCAGTCCGCCGCCACCGAGCTCAAGCTCGGTACGTACAACGGCGGTTCGGTCAAGGCCAGGTCGTTCCTGCACTTTCCCGGCGCCGCGTTCAACGGCAAGCACGTGCTCAGCGCCAGCCTCAACCTGTGGAACTTCCACTCCTCGTACTGCCTGCCCAAGCAGTGGGAGGTCTGGGCCGCGCAGTACGCCTCCACCGGCAGCCGGTGGAGCAACCAGCCCGGGCTGATCAGCCGTTACGCCGTCTCCGACGAGACCCGTGACATCGACACCGCCGACACCCACCAGTGCGCGAACCCGGACGGCAGCGCCTGGGTCAAGGCCGATGTCACCAACCTGGTCCGGGACTGGGCCGGCATGAGCGCGGCCCAGTACGCGCTCGGCATCAAGGCGGTGGACGAGAACGACTCGTACACGTGGAAGAAGTTCAGCTCGGCCGAGGGCAACGCGCCCCCGTTCCTCTCGGTCACCTACAACACCGTGCCGGCCACCCCCACCCCGGTGGACGTGCTGCCCGCGCAGCAGGGCAACCCCCGCTACACCACCTCGGCCACCCCCACCTTCTCGGTGCTCGCCAGTGACCCGGACGGCGGCCAGGTCGGCGCCAACATCGATCTGTGGCGCGCCGGTTCGTTCGTCAAGAGCGTCTACCGTGAGGGCCCGAGCGGCACGTACCTGAAGGCGACCCCGGCCGACTTCGGGCTCGCCCGGCTCGACGAGGGCGTCTCCTACTCGGTCTTCGCCCGGCTCTGGGACGGCACCGACTACTCGGGCTGGAGCCAGGCCACCACGCTGGTCGCGGACACCGTCAAGCCCGGTGCCCCGTTCGTGACCTCGGCCGCCTACCCCGCCGACGGACTGTGGCACGGCGCGGCCGGCCAGGGCGGCGCGTTCACCTTCACCCCGGGCGGCGACAGCGGCGACCTGGTCGGCTACGTCTACACGACGGACGGCGGCGCGCCGGTCACGGTGACCGCGACCGCGGCCACCTCGGTCACCATCACCCCCTCGGCCGACGGCCACCGGGTGCTCAAGGTGCAGGCGAAGGACCGGGCCGGGAACCTCTCCGAGCCGACCGGCTACGCGTTCCAGGTCGGCCGGGCAGGCCTCAGCTCCCCGGCCGAGGGCGCGCAGGTCGCCAAGCGGGTCAAGCTCTCGGTGGACGCCCAGAGCGACTTCAAGCGGGTGGTCTACCAGTACCGCCGCGGCCCCGGCGCGACCGAGTACAACGTGCCGGCCGCCAACCTCACCAAGGCCGACAACACGCCCGTCACCGACGCCCGGCCGCGCCTCGCCGAGCTCGGCCCGTTCGCCAACTGGACGGTCGTCGACACGCTCGGCCAGAGCGGCGGCGTGGTCCAGGTCCGCGCCGTGCTCTACCCGGAGGACGGCTCCGGCGGCGGCTACCCGACCGGCTGGAACACCATGACGGTGGACCGCAACGCGGACGGCGCGGCCGGCGCCGCCGCCGGCCCCGGCTCGGTCAACCTGCTCACCGGCGACTTCTCCACCACCGCGACCGACGCGAGCGCGGCCGGCATGTCGGTCACCCGCAGCGCCTCCTCGCGCGGCGCCGACCGCGGCTGGCAGCCGCAGGGCGAGCGGCTGACCGCGAACCAGCGCCAGGTCTCCACCGACCTGGCCGGCTTCACCGCCGGCCAGGCGACGCTGGCCCGCTCCACCGCGCGCGGCCACGACAACTCCACCGACTCGCTGCTGGTCACCCCGGCCGCGAGCGGCTGGGACTCGTTCGCGGCGCTGGGCCCCGAGTACACGCTGGGCCAGGGCATGAAGCCCGGGCACACCTACCGGCTCACCGGCTGGATCTACGTGCCGGGCGCCAGCGGACTGGACACCAGCGCGCTGCCGAACCGCGGCCTGCGGCTGGTCGGCGTCTACAAGAGCGGCGGCAGCTACGGCGAGGTGGCCTCCCCGAAGGCCGGCTTCACCGACGCCTGGCAGCAGCTCTCGGTCGAGCTGACCGTGCCCAAGGACGCCACCGAGGCCTGGTTCCGGCTCTACAACGGCTTCCCGGCCGGCTCCGGCAAGGAGGTCTACTTCGACGACCTGTCGCTGAAGGAGCTCCTCGCGCCGTTCGGCCCGCAGTGGGCCGGCGGCCCGGACGCCGGCAGCGGCTCGGACTACCGCTCGCTCTCCTTCCCGCAGAGCGACCTCGCCGAGATCAAGCTGAACGACGACTCCGTCGTCACCTTCGCCAAGGGCACCGACGGCGCGTTCTTCCCCGAGCCCGGCGCCGAGCACCTGGCGCTGAAGGCCACCGGCGCGACCGGCGGACCGATCGTCAACTCCGCCGGCCAGTGCCTGGAGGTGCCGGCCGGTGACGCCCGCAACGGCGTCACCCTTCAGCCCGCGCTCTGCAACGGCAGCACCGCGCAGCAGTGGACCCGCGGGGACAACCAGACGCTGCGCGCGCTCGGCAAGTGCCTGGACGCCCCCGGCACCGCGGACGGCACCGCGCTGATCCTCTACGACTGCTGGGGCGGCAACAACCAGAAGTGGGACGTGCGGGCGGACGGCGCGGTCGTCAACGGCCAGTCGAACACCTGCCTGGACATGTACCGCGGCGCCTCGGTCTGGGGCTGCTGGGGCGGGGCCACCCAGAAGTGGCAGGTGCTCACCAACGGCGCCACCTTCACGCTCTCCGACCTGGACGGCAGCGCGACCGTCTTCGCCACCCAGCCCGGCTCCGACGTCTACCAGGCGATCAGCGAGACCGGCCCCGAGGCCGGCTCCACCACCCGCTACTCCTACCAGGCGGTGGACGGGCGGGCGCTGGTCAAGCGGGTCATCGCGCCGGTCGAGCCCGGCATCGACGACGCCAACCACTGCTCGGTCGACCCGCTGCCGCGCGGCTGCGACGTGCTCGACTACGACTACGCGAGCGCCACCACCGCCGTCCCCGGCACCCCCGGTGACTTCACCGACCGGGTGCGCGCGGTGAAGGTCTGGTCGTGGAACCCCGACACCGGCAAGCAGGAGGCCGTCGAGGTCGCCCGCTACGCGTACGACGAGCGCGGGCGCCTGGCGCAGGTCTGGGACCCGCGCCTGGCCACCCCTCTGACGACCACGTACGGCTACGACGAGGCCGGGCGGGTCACCCGGATCGGGCCGGCGGGCGAGCTCCCGTGGGACCTCGACTACGGCAAGGCCGCCGCCGACCAGGACCCGGGCCGGCTGCTGAAGGTCCGCCGCGCCGGCCTGGCGCCGGGCAGCAAGGACCAGGTGGACGGCGAGACCGCGACCCGGGTCGTCTACGAGGTGCCGCTGACCCGCGGCGCCGGCGGCCCGTACGAGCTCTCCGGCCCCGAGGCCGCCAAGTGGGCGCAGAGCGACGCGCCGACCGACGCGACCGCCGTCTTCGGACCGGAGGACGACCCCGGCACGCACACCGCCTCCGCCACCGCCCCCGGCCCCGACGGCTACCGGCCGGCCACCGTGCACTACCTCAACGCCTCCGGCAACGAGGTCAACACCGCCACCCCCTCGATCACCGCGGGCGGTGACATCGACACCAAGGAGTACGACCGCTTCGGGCACGTGGTCCGGGTGCTGGAATCCGCCAACCGGTCCATCGCGCTCGGCACCCACCCCGACACCGACCGCTTCGCCGCCGAACTCGGCCTGCCGGCCGACTCCGCGGCGCGGGCCCGGCTGCTGGACTCCCGCACCGCCTACTCGCCGGACGGGGTGGACGTCACCGAGACGATCGGGCCGCTCTACCGCGCCGTCCTCGCCGAGGCGGTGACCGGCGCCAGCACACCGGCGCAGGTGATCGCCGAGGGTGAGGCACTGCCCCAGCTGGGCTCGACCGCGGTGCTGAACGTCCAGCGCGGCGACACCAGTTGGGTCGGCAACGGCGGCTGGTCCGGCGGCGCGCAGATCATGCTGGCCGGCAAGAAGGCCGGTGACAGCGCCACCTTCCAGGTGACCGTGCCCGAGGAGGGCGACTACCTGCTCTCGGCGCGGCTGACCAAGGCCGCGGACTACGGCATCGTGCGGTTCACGCTCGACGGCACCGACCTGGCCGGCACCTTCGACGGCTACAACTCCAGTGTCACCACGGCCCCCTGGGCGGCGGGGCGACCCGTCGCGCTCTCCCGCGGGGAGCACCGGCTGACCATGACAGTCACCGGCAGCAACCCGGCCGCCGCCGCACCGTACTTCCAAGCCGGCCTCGACACGCTGACGTTGACCAAGACGACCGTCAACCCCTCACTCCCCCAGGGGGCTTCGGTCCTGGCCCGGGACCACAACACCAACACCTACGACGAGGGCAAGCCGGACGGCCGGGCCTACCACCTGCTCACCACCAGCACCGACGGCGCCCGGCTCGACGGCTACGCGGACGACGTGGAGCTGCGGGTCACCAGGAACGGCTACGACACGCCGATCGGCGGCACCCCCGGCTGGGTCCTGCGCACGCCCACCTCGGTGACCACCGACGCGCTCGGCGCCAAGCTCACCACCACCACCCGTTTCGACGCCGCGGGCCGCACCGAGGAGAACCGGCCGCCCGGCGCCACCGAGTCCGATCCCCGCACGGTGCGCAGCAGTTACTACACGGCGGGGGCGAGCACGGCCGACCCGCAGTGCGGCGGCCATCCGGAGTGGGCCGGGCAGCCCTGCCTGACCTCGCCCGGCGGCCCGGTCGCCGGCGCCGACACCACGCGGATGCCGAACACGCTGGCGACCCGCCAGGTCGTCCGGTACGCCCGCGACGGCGGCGTCGCCGAGGTGCTGGAGCGCAATGCGGGCAAGAGCCGGCGCACCGTCACCGAGCGCGACGCGATCGGCCGGGTGACGGGCAGCGAGACCACCGGCGACGAGGGCCGGGCCCTGCCCAAGACCGTCACCGAGTACGACCCGCGCACCGGCGCGGCGGTCCGAACCACGGCCGGCGGCACCTCGCTCACCCTGGTCCGCGACGCGCTCGGCCGCGTGATCTCCTACACCGACGGCAACGGAGCGAGCACCACGACCGAGTACGACCGCTACGGCAAGCCGACCAAGGTGAGCGACCCGACCGGTTCCACCAGCTACGGCTACGACCGGGCCAAGGAGCCGCGCGGCCTGCTCACCTCGGTGCGGGACAGCACGACCGGCGAGTACACCGCGCGGTACGGGCCGGACGGCCAGCTGGTCGAGCAGACCTACCCCGGCGGGATCGTCCGCAAGGACACCCTGGACGCGACCGGCAAAGCGACCGGCCGCAGCTACAGCCGGGCCTCGGACGGCGTGACCCTGTGGTCCCAGGCCAACGTGTACTCGACCCAGCGCCAGCTGGCCGCGAGCACCACCGGCGGCGGGACCAAGGCCTACCGCTACGACCGCCTCGGGCGGCTCATCCAGGCCGAGCAGAGCAGCACCGCGAGCGGCTGCACCACCAGGAGCTACTCCTACGACCAGCACTACAACCGGCTGACCAAGGCGACCGCGACGGCCGCCGACGGCAGCTGCACCGCGAGCGCCAACGCCGCCGTCGAGAACCACGGTTACGACGCCGCCGACCGGATCACCGATCCCGGCTACCAGTACGACTCGTTCGGCCGCACCACCAGGACGCCCTCGGGACTGACGAACACCTACTGGGTCAACGACCTGGCCGCCGGCCAGGAGAGCGCCGACGCCCGGCAGAGCTGGGCCCTCGACCCGGCCGGCCGCTTCACCGGCTTCACGCTCGCCACCCGCCGCCCGGACGGCCAGTGGACCGACACCGCCGGCCGCCTGAACCACTACGGCGACGAGTCCGACGAGGTGCGCTGGGTAGTGGAGGACACCGCCTCGGGCCGGTGGACCCGCAACGTCTCCGGTCCCGACGGCGACCTCGCAGCCACCGCCGGGCAGGGCGGCGAGGTCCGGCTGCAGCTCACCGACCTGTTCGGCAGCGTCGTCCTCAGCACCGACCCGGGCCTGACGAAGCCGCTGCTGACCGAATTCGACGAATTCGGGATACCGGATCAGGCGAGCCAGGGAACGCGCTACGGCTGGCTCGGCGGAAAGCAGCGCTCGGCCGAGGCACTGGGCGGCGCGGTACTGATGGGAGTGCGGCTGTACGACACCGGGACCGGGCGATTCCTGACGGTCGATCCGGTGGCCGGCGGAAACGCCGGACCGTACGAATACACCTTCGCCGATCCGCTCGACAACTACGACCTGGACGGCCGGGTCAGTTGCGGCTGGTGCAAGAAGACCTGGAATTCCGCGAAGGCCAAGGCGAATTCGGTCAAGCAGGACTGGGGCCGCAACTGGAAGCACAAGGCGGTCAACATGGGAGTCGGCGCACTGGCCGCGACCGGGGCCGGCCTGTGCGTCGCCTCGGTGGCCTGCGGCGGTGCGATGGTGCTGGTCGGCGGGGCCTCGCTGTTCGCCGGCGGCATGGCCGGGCACTACGCGGTCTCGACCAAGGCCGAGCGGCGCCAGGGCGTCGGCAAATGGGCGCCGTCCACCGCGAGCTCGATCGTCAAGGGAGCCGCCTGCGGCGCGCTCTGGGGCCGCGGCTGCGCCACCGGTTTCGGCCGCGGCGCCGCGGCCAAGTGGGGCGCGAAAGCCCGTATGGGCGGCGGCTCCACACCACTCCTTTACAATGCCCCGAGGAGTAGCTGGGGCGGACGAATCGGGGGCTGGCTGAAGAACTTCTTCCGCTGACAGCCGGTCTGGAATACCGGGTGGGGCCGGGGGAATTCCCCGGCCCCACCCGCCGAAAAAGGACACCGAATGATCGACCAGAAATTCTGCGGCACCTCACGGCACCTCACCGTCCAGGCCGACATCGAGGCCCCCGACACCCGCCCCGTGCCCTGGCGCCGCGTGCTGCGCGACATCCTCTTCGCCGGCTGCCTGGTGCTCGCCGCGACCGGCCTGGCCGCCTGGCTCGTCTCCCCCACGGTCGGCGCCGCGCTGCCCGCCGCCTCGATCGCCCTGCTCCTGCTCGCCGGCGGCGGCTTCCGACTGGCCGGGCACCGCACCGGGTGCGCCGCGAAGAAGGCGGTGCTGCTGGTCTTCGGCTGGTGGGAGTACGTCTTCTAGGTTTCTCCGCACCCGACCGTCCGGGGCACCAGATCAAGCCATCGGCGAGGACGGTGCCGCCTACCCGCGCAGGCACCAGGCACGCCACCCCGCGCCTGCGCGGTGACATGGGCCTGACCAGTGATCTTCGGATGATCCTTCGACAGGGCGGCCCCTTCGCGGGGTTCTGCCGCAGCGGTTCACACGGGCGCAACCTGGCGTAATCGGCTGGTCACAAATGGCTTGATCGCGAGTGAGTGAGCGATTACCGTATGTATGGTTGCCTTGGGCAACCAGCCCGTGGGGGCGGGGTGCGGTACGGCACCCCGGCCCGGTTCGGCGGATCGTCGGAGACGGCCGCCGACAAGGACCTACCGAGCGGTCGGTAGGGCGCGTGATCCGCGCGCCGGCCGTAGAAGGGACCAGCTGCCATGTCAGGCGATGACCAGCAGTTCCGCAGTTACGTGGAGGAGATCCTCGACGCGCTCACCCGGTGGCCGCAGCGCGAGGCCGTGGTCCACCAGGACCGGCGCCTGAGCGCCGGGGAGCTGCGCGACCTCGTCCACCGGATGGCCCGGGTGCTGCTCGCGCAGGGGCTGGGGCGCGGGTCGACCGTGACGCTGCTGAGTGGGAACCTGCCCGAGACGATAGCCGCGCGGTACGCGGCCAACCTGATCGGCTGCACGGTCAACCACCTGTACAACAAGCTCTCGGTGGAGGTGCAGGCCACGATCGTGGCGGATGTCGAGACCGCGGCGCTGATCCTCGACCCGGCCCTGGGCGAGCGGGCCGCGGAGCTCGTGGCGCTCGTCCCGGTGCCCGTCGTCCTGGCGCTGGGCGCGGCGAAGGTGGGCGACGACCTGCTGGAGCTGGCCGCGCGGGAGCCGGCCGAACCGGTGGCGAGCCTGGCCCGGCCCGAGGACATCGTGACCATCCGCCACACGGGCGGCACCACCGGCCATCCCAAGGGGATCTGCAGCACCTTCGGCCAGGGGATCGCGTTCCGCCGCGGGCTGGAGGAGACCACCGAGCTGGAAACCTCTCCAGTGGAGCGTCAGCTCGTCTGCACCACCCTGGCGCACGCCGCCGGTCACCTGACCGACCACACGCTGGTCGACGGCGGAGCGGTCGTCCTGCTAGAGGACTTCGACGCCGCCGAGGTGCTCGCCGCCATCGAGCGCGAGCGGATCACCCGGACGTTCCTGCTGCCGCCGATGCTGTACCAGCTGCTGGACCACCCGGACTCGGCGCACACCGACACCACCAGCCTGCGCACCCTGATCTACGGCGGCTGCCAGGCCTCCCCCACCCGGCTGGTGGACGCACTGCGGCGGCTGGGCCCGGTGCTCTTCCAGTTCTACGGCCAGAACGAGGCCGGCGGCATCAGCACGCTGGCCGCCGCCGACCACGACCCCGAGCGGCTGGACCGGCTGCGCTCGGCCGGCAAGGTGCTGGACGGGGTGGAGGTGGAGATCCGCGACGAGAACGGGCAGGCGGTGCCGGTCGGCGGGCTCGGCGAGATCTGCGTGCGCTCGGACGGCGTGATGCAGGGCTACTGGAAGCAGCCGGAGCTCACCGCCGAGGTGCTGCGGGACGGCTGGCTGCACACCGGTGACCTGGGCCGCTTCGACGAGGACGGCTACCTGACCGTCGTCGACCGGCTGAAGGACATGATCATCGTGGTGGGTGGCCACGTGTACACCACCGAGCTGGAGGACGTGCTCAACACCCACCCCCAGGTGCTGCAGTCCGCCGTCTTCGGGGTCCGCGACGCCGACCGGATGGAGCAGGTGCACGCGGTGGTGGTGGCCGCGCCGGGCGCCAGCGTGGACGAGCGGGAGCTGCGGGAGATGGTGCGCGAGGAGCGCGGCACGATGTACGTGCCGGCCCGGATCACCTTCACCGACGCGCTGCCGCTCACCGACGCCGGCAAGCCGGACAAGAAGCTGCTGCGCGGGCGGGCGGAGGCAGAGGCACAGGTGTAGCGGGCGGGCGTTCGGCTCACGTGGTGGCGGCGGCCGGGAAGCGGGCGGCGACCAGGGCGCCGACGCGGGAGGCGTTCGCCATCGCGGTGAGGGAGGAGTTGGTGGCGCCGGAGGTGGGCATGAAGGCGCTGTCCGCGACGAACAGGCCCCGGGCCTCGTAGCACTCGCAGTCCGGGTCGAGGACCGCGTCGGTGGGGTCGTCGCCGAAGACGGCGCCGCCGTGGTGGTGGGCGGAGACCAGGTCGGCGCCGGTGGGGGCGGGGTGGATGACCGCCCCGGTCGCGCCGATCATGCGGGCCAGCTCCCGGTAGAGTCCGGTCACGTGCTCCTGGAGCAGCGAATCGACCGGGTGCGGGGCGTAGTTGACCACCGGGACGGGGCAGCCGTAGGCGTTGCGCCGGCTGCTGAGCGAGACGTACTTCGCCGGTGAGGGGAGCGACTCGCCCTTGAAGCTGGCCTTGACGACGTAACGCTCGCGCTCCATTCGCAGGAAGTCGGCGAGCGGAGCGCCGGTGAGCTTCAGGTTCCGGACGTGGCGGGACGGCGCCTCGGCGACGTAGCCGTCGTAGAGGGCGAACTTGCCGCCCTTGCGCAGGCCGGGGACGCCGTCGAGCTCGTAGTCGTCCTTGAGGACCACGCTCCCGTACAGGCCGGCCAGGCGGTCGGCCAGCTCGGGGCCGCGCGGGACGTCGGTGATCAGGTAGCCGGTGCGCTCCAGGGTGAAGGTGAACCGGCGGCCCAGCAGCCCGTTGCGGTTGGGGAGGTCGGAGCTGAGCAGGATCCGGACGGTCTCCAGCGCGCCGCAGGCCAGGACGACAGTGTCGGCCCGCACCCGGCACAACTGGCCGTCCGTCAGGTACTCGACGCCGCGCACGGCGCCGTGCTCGACCAGCAGCCGGGTCGCGTAGCTGTTGCCGACCAGGTCGGCCCGGGGTGCGTCGGCGAGCCGGCGGTACATCGTGGTGTACCAGTTGGGCCGGGCGAGCAGGGGTTTGCGCCGCTCGCCCGGCGCCTGGGTACCGGGCTCCTGGGTACCAGGCTCCTGAGCGCCGGGCTCCGGAGCGACAGGCGGCAGCGGGCAGAGGTCGAAGGCGCGGCCGCCGAGGCAGGTCTGGCCGACGAAGGCCGAGCGGCCCGCCGCCCGGAGCCGGTCCACCAGCAGTGCCTCAAGGTGGCTGGGGGTGGGCCGGGTGCGGTAGCCGGCGCCGTCGAGTCGCCGGTACTCCTCGGCGGTGTAGCCGTACTCGCAGCCGTAGGGGCGCAGTCGGTGCTGGACCGTGTCGTAGTGGCGCGAGAGTTCGGCGAAGTCCATCGGCCAGTCGCGGACCTCGTCGAAGCCGCCGGCCAGGTCGCCGAGCAGGCTGCCCATCCGCAGGTCGCTGGGGCGGAACCGGGAGAGCTGCCCGTACCAGAGCAGCGAGCCACCGCCGGCCAGCTTCGGCGCCCACCACTTGCGGACGGCCTGCTCGCCGGTGCCGGTGCGCAGCAGCACGTGGTCCTGGGCGCGGTCCAGGGTGAGCGCGCGGTCGACCACGGCCTCGCGCTCGGGGGGCAGTTCGCGGGTGTGCGGGTCCCAGATCTCGCCGCGGTCCAGGACCAGTACCCGGGCGCCACTGGCCAGCAGTTCCTCGCAGACCGGGCCGCCGGTGATGCCCAGCCCGATCACCACGACGTCAGCCGATCTCGTCCATCGGGTGGGCATAACCGGCCTCCCTGCGCAGGTCGGGTGCGGAGAAGAGCACGTCATAGGCGGTCTGGTGGACGGTCGGTTCGTCGGGCTGCGGCCCGGGTCCGGCGAGCCGCGCGCGCACCTGCGCGGTGACCTGCTCGACCACCGCGGGGCGCAGGTCGAACGGCTGCAGGGCGGCGGTGGCGGCCCTGGCCAGGTCGTCGGTCGCCCGCTCGGCGGTCACTGGTGCGCCGGTCACGGTGCCGGCTTTCGCCAGGACAGCTCGCGGGCGGTGGGCCGGTCGGCGATCGCGGCGTGCCGGTCGGCCCAGGCCAGCGTCCCGGCCAGGCCAGTCGCCAGATCGATCGGCCGGCCGGGCCAGGCGGCGGTCAACCGGCTGGTGTCCAGCGTCAGTTCGAGGTCGCGGAACGGGAAGTACTCGCGTGCCGGAATCTCCCGGTCGGCGACGAACTCCAGCCGCGGTGCGAGCCCGGCCACCGCGGCGGCCGTCTCGATCCACTCGGTGAAGCTGTAGGAGCGCGCTTCGCCGGTGTTGTACGTGCCGGCCGGCAGCGCGCCGCCGACCGCGGCGGCGACGATCTCGCCGAGCGCCTCCGCGTGGCAGAACTGGATCCGCCGGCTGCCGTCGCCGGGCACGAAGATCGGCTGCCCGGCCCGCAGCCGGGCCCAGACGAAGTTCTCCCGCTCCTCGGTGTTGTGCGGCCCGTAGATGTACGGCGGGCGCAGCACGGTGAGTTCGCCGGGGACCCGGCTGTGCAGCAGCTCCTCGCAGCCGGCCTTGGCCCGGCCGTAGCCGGCCCAGGCCGGGTCGCCGCCGGCCGGATCGGTCTCGGTGAACGGCGGTGTGGCGGCGGCCGGTTGGTAGACCGAGGCGGAGCTGACGAAGACGTACCGGGCGGCGGAGTCCACCGCCCGGCTGCCCAGCACCGCCTCGATCCGCTGCGGCTCGGTGCCGGAGACGTCGACCACCGCGTCGTACTCGCCGGCGAGCGCGGCGCGGGCCTGCGCCGGATCGGTGCGGTCGGCGACGATCTGGTGGATCCGCTCGTCCCAGAGCGGGTTGCTGCCGCGGTTGGCGACGGTCACCTCGTGCTCGGCGAGCAGTGCCTCGACGATCGCGCGGCCCACGAACCGGGTGCCGCCCAGGACCAGGACCCGGCTCACGACAGGCTCCCCACGGCCACCCGGACGAGACGCTCGGCCCGCACCCGGTCGGCGACCTCGGCGATCAGCTGGTCGATCCGCTCGGCGCCCTCCAGGCGCAGCACGGGGACCTGGTCGGCGATGCCCGCCGCGAACCGGGCCGACCTGGCGCGCATCTCGTCCGCCAGCTCGGCCCCGATGCCGGACCACCAGTCCTCCTCCGGGTTGTCGGGGGTGAACAGGTTGGGCGTGAGGAGCTCGGCGGCCTCGGCGGCGTCGAGCGCGCGCAGCGCGGGGCTCAGGCCGCGGGCCACCTTCGGCAGCACGATCGCGGCCAGTGGCGCCTCGGTGATGAACGGGTGGCCGGTGGACTCGGCCAGGTAGGCGGTGGGGACGGCCACCTTGGAGTCGCTCTCGCCGCGCCACAGCCGCTCGGCGTCAGCGTCGCGGTACTCCTCGGGGATGAACCGGTCCCAGCTGCCGGGGTACTTGCTCAGCGTCCCGGCGAGCACTCGCAGCCGGGTCGGGATGCCGAGGACCGTCCACTGGCCGGTGGCGGCGTCGTGGCGCAGGTGCACCTTGTCGACCGAAAGCGGGGCCGCGCCGGTGCGCAGGACGGCGTCCAGGAAGCAGGTGGTCTTGCCGGCGCGCTTGGGTCCGCTGAAGAGCACGGCCCGGCCGTCGACGACGACGGCGGAGGCGTGGAGCTGGAGCTGCCCCTGGGCCTCCAGGCCGCGCTGGACGATGTGCAGGATCAGCAGCGCGATGTCCTTGTGCACGGTGGGCTTGCGCAGGTAAGCGGTGGGGACGACGAAGTGCAGCCGGGTCCAGGCGGGGTCGGCGACCAGCCACACCGGTGTCTTGACCGCCCGCACGACGACGCGCTCACCGGTGCGGCGGATCTCGATCGGGTAGGTGCCCTTCTCCGTGGTGCAGTAGGAGATCACGGCTCGCTGCGGCGGCGTGGGCTCGGCCCAGAGCTCGTCCAGGGTGCCGGCCAGGGTGTCGTCGGCGCCCAGGGTGACGGTCAACTGCGGCTCTGTGGTGGACCCTTGGCGCACGTGGGAGCCGAAGTAGCGCAGCAGCTCGTCCAGCAGGGCCGGTTCGCCCGCCCGGACGTCGAGGGCGACGCCGGCGACCTGCCATGTCTCGGCGATCTGCCGTGGCAGGGTGTCCAGTTCGGCCGCCAGGCGGTCGAAGGTCGGCTGCGGTGACACGGGCTGGGCGGGCGTGGACATGGGCTGGGCTGGTGTGAGCTGGGGCATGGTCAGTGCCTTCCGTCGTACGTGGCCGGCTGGTTGGCGATCCGGTCGAGCAGGACCGCGGCGGCGGTCAGGTGCGCGCGGGCCCGGGCGGGTGGCTGCCGGGCCGCGAGGACTTGGAAGTTGTAGGTCCGCAGATGCCACAGGAAGCGCAGCACGGCGATCTGTGTGGCGAACACCCCGGGGTCGCGGCCGGTCAGCGCGAGGTACTGGGTCAGCACGATGGCGCGCTGGCCCGGCGAGAGCCAGCCCGCCTGCATCTGGTTGAAGTCGGCGGCGGCGACCCGGAACCGGGCGGCCTCCCAGTCCAGCGCCCAGAGCGTGCCGCCGCGGTCGCTGAGCCAGTTGCCCTGCCAGACGTCGCCGTGGCACAGGCAGGACCGCTCGCCGGTGAACCACCGGGCCGCGGCCGGGGCCAGCTCGGCGGCGTAGCCGAACTCCGCCGGTGCGCGGTCGATTTCGCGACGCAGCAGCCCCTCGATGAAGCCCGGCGCGCTGCCCGGGTCGGTCGCACTGCCGAGGTTGCCGAAGCCGTCGCCGGCCACCGAGTGGACCAGCGCGAGCTGTTCGGCGAGCGAGCGGAGCACCGCGGGCGCGTCCCAGTCGGG
Organism: Kitasatospora sp. NEAU-69; assembly: GCF_057158765.1. NCBI lineage: Bacteria > Bacillati > Actinomycetota > Actinomycetes > Kitasatosporales > Streptomycetaceae > Kitasatospora > Kitasatospora sp. NEAU-69. The sequence continues at coordinate 9,859 of NZ_JBWXUE010000010.1, read as the reverse complement.
TTCGGCGCCGTCGACGAACTCGAAGACGGCGTACCGCTCCCGGCCGCCCTCGTCCGGCACCACGGCGAGCAGCTCCGGGATCGGGACCCGGGTGTCCACCAACGGGCGGGCGTAGCGCTCGCCGGCGAAGGTCTGGCCGAACTCGGGGTCGTCCAGGATCCGGTGCCGGACGAAGACCGGCCGCCCGCCGAGCTGCCCGGCGTAGGTGTCGTTCAGCGCTCCCTTGGTGATGGGCCGGGCGGCCGCACAGAACCGGCTCAGGTCGGCGTGGGTCCAGTCACTCACCGGCGAACTCCGCAGGTGACATCAGCTGTGGCAGCTTGTCGACGGACTTCACCCAGTAGTGGCACTCGCGGATCGGGTTGACCAGCGCGGCCTCGGCGCGGGCCGTGCCGTCGATGCCGTCCAGGCCGTCCATGGCGAGGCGGCAGTACTGGTCGGGCAGGTTGAGGCCGAGGCTGGCCAGGAAGTGGATCGAGGAGTAGAAGCGCGCCGGCTGCACCTCGGTCGGCAGCGGCCGGCCCGCCGCGTCCCGGGTGAAGTCCACGCCGATCACCCCGTGCGGGCGCCGGCTGACCGCGCGCACGCAGGCCTCCGCGAACTCGTGCAGCTCCGGATCCCAGAAGGTGCGCTGCACGCCGGTGATGCCGGTGACGCCGGAGGCGGACAGGCTGGAGTACTTCCAGGAGACCCGTTCGCGCAGTTGGGACGCGACGAGCTCACCGTCGTACCAGAGCGCGCTGAGCGTGGCCGTGCGGTCGGAGAGGCACTGCGCGGCGGTGAACCTGCCCCAGCCCTCGTGCTCGTCGATCCAGGCGGTGGCCAGCGGGAGGGAGGAGGTGGCCAGCGAGCCGGCGCCGCCGCTGCCGCTGACCCGGCGGATCCATACCCGGCCGTGCCGGTTCATCATGGCCGCGAGGTCCCGGGGCGCGTTCACCAGCACCGAGTCCGGCACGGCGAGGCCGGCGCGGCGCAGTGCCTCGAAGGTGGCCCACTTGTCCTCCATCCGGACGTGGTCGGCCGGGTCGGGCAGCAGCAGCGGCGCCGTGACGGCGGCGCGGTGGGCGCTGATCGCGAGCAGCTCGGGGCTGGTGTCCGCGACGTAGACCAGGTCGGCCGCCTCGCGGTCGGCGATCTCGTTGACCTGCGCGACCAGCTCCTCGTCGCGCTGCCAGGTGACCAGGTACCTGCGGTCGGCCTCGCTGGCGTGGAAGTCCTCGATGTTGGTGTCGATGCCGATCACCCGGTAGCCGCCGGCCAGGGCGAGCGAGCGGGTGAAGTTCAGCCCGGTGCCGTCGCCGGAGCAGACGATGACGACGGTCCGCTCGGCGCGCGGGGATCCGGAGCGTGGGGTTGCGGGCCGCGGGGTTCCGGTGCGCGGGGACGGTCCGGGGCGCCGGGCCGCGGACCGCGCGGGCTCAGAGCGCGGGAACATCGGGGAGCCCGAACATCGAAGGGTTGCTGCGGATCCGGTCGCGCAGGTCCACCGGCGCCGAGCCGGGCTGCGCGGTCCACGCGTACACCGGTTCGCTCAACTCGGGGTTGACGAAGTACATCAGCGCGGTGCGATCGGCCAGGTGGAGGTTGCGCACCTGGTGGTAGAGCGCCGGGACCTGGCCGCCGGTCAGGTCGCTGAAGACCGAACCGGGCATCAGCAGCACCTCGTTCGGGGCCGTGTGCACCGGGTGGCACTCGCCGTTCAGCCAGAGTTCCAGGCCGGGCGCGGTGGTGTGGATCGCGGTGAGCAGGTGCCCGTCCTCGTGGCGGTCCTGCAGCAGGTCGCGGTCGGAGTCGGCGACGCCGTAGTTGTTGAGCTGGAGGTAGGAGGCCGACTCGAACGACGGCGCGCGGTGGCCGCCGAGCAGCGCCGCGACCTCGCCCACCGTCTCGGTGACGATCGCGGCGAGGTACGTGCGCCACTCCAGTAGCGCCTCGGTCAGTTCGGGGATCTCGGCGGAGTGCGGGATCAGGTCGAGCCGGTCGTCCCAGAGCGTGAAGCAGTCGTTGAGGTCGGGCCGGTCGGCGCTGACCGAGAACTCGCGGCCCAGCGGGCGGTAGCCGAAGTTGTAGTCGGCGCTGGAGTGGCGCTCCTTGTACTCGGCGGGCCGGCCGAAGAACAGCCGGCTCTCGCCCAGGACCCGGTGCAGCAGGCGCACCCCGCCGTCGCGCAGCGTGATCCGGGCGTAGCCGTCGCGCAGCAGGTCGCCGGCGGCGTGCGTGGTAGCCGTTTGCATCTGTGGTTCTCTCCTCCGTACGTGGGTGCTTGCGGTCTGTCCCGTGCTCAGTCGCCGAACTCGATCGATCCGTCCGCGCGCCCGCTCTCGGCGAACTGACGGAACGTCAGGCCGGCGACCACCAGCCAGCCGAACCCGACGCCCGCCTCCAGGCCGATCTGGCCGGCCACCGCGCCCAGCGGCCGTCCGTCCAGCAGGCCGCGGATCGCGGCCAGCCCGTGCCGCAGCGGCAGCGCGTCCGCGACCGCCTGGAGCGGGCCGGGCCAGTACGAGGGCGGCACCTGCACGCCGCAGAGCACCATCAGGCAGAGGCTGCCGACGTTGCCGACCAGGTTGCGCAGGCCGGTGCGGCGCAGCGCCAGTCCGGCGAGCACCAGCCCGAAGCAGTAGCTGGAGAGCGCGACCAGGGCGATCAGCGGCACCACCAGCAGGGCGCCCGGCAGCGGGAAGCGCAGCCCGAAGAGCGCTCCGATCGCGAAGAGCGAGACGCAGGCGCAGGCGGTGCCGTCCAGCAGCCACTGGACGCTGCGGCCGGCGAAGACGGTGAACGTACGGGCGGGCGCCGCGACCAGCAGCGGCAGGGTGCCGGCCTGGCGCTCCCAAGCGGTGGAGGCGCAGACCAGCATCGCCACCAGGGTCGCCACGTAGACCGCGTTGCCGATCAGCAGGTAGTGGATCTGGGTGGTGGAGCCGAGCAGGCGCCCGATCAGCGCGAAGAAGGCGACCTGGCAGAGGATCCGGGAGAGCCAGGCGAACAGCCAGGTCTTCCAGGTGTAGATCGCGCGCAGGTCGGCCAGCGCGCTGACCGCGGCGAGCCGTAGCACGCGGGCGTCGTCGCGGATCGTCAGGCGAGCGGTCAGGCGGCCGGGCAGGCCGGGCAGGCCGGGCAGGCTGGTTGATGGGCCGGGCAGGCTGGTTGGAGGCGTGAGGCTCATGCGTAGCTCACCGTCCCGGTGGCCCGGACCCGGCGCAGGATGGTCGCGAGCATCCACATCCCGGCGCCGTAGGCGGCCGCGCCGAGCGCGAGCACGACGAGCAGTCGCGGGACGGCGTTGCCGACCGGTCCGGCCCGCAGGCAGTCCCGGACCAGCGCGGTGGACCAGGAGAGGAAGACCACCTTGGTCACCGGTTGCAGCCAGCCCGGCAGCAGCGCGGTGGGCACCACCGCGCCGCTGAGCAGGTAGAGCGGGTAGGAGAGGGAGTTCTGGAAGGTGCGCGCCGAGCGGGCCAGCACGAAGGTGCCGGCCATCGCGGTCGCGGTGCCGGTCACGGCAAGCGCGGTGACCAGCAGCGCGGCGAGGAAGAGCGCCACGTGCGGCACGTGCAGGGCCACCCCGAAGCCGAACCGGGCGACCAGCACGCTCTCCACCAGCGAGAGCAGGCTGATCAGCGTCACGGTCGTGGTGCGCCCCAGCACGACCACGGAGAGCGGCGCCGGGGTGGCGATGGTCGCCTCCAGCGTGCCGTGCGAGCGGTCGTAGTCGATGATGTCGCCGGAGACGGTCAGCGCCATGTTCCAGATCGCCATCACGGTCGAGCCCACCACCGCGTACGGTGCGAGGTCGGAGCGGCCGGCGTGCGTCATGATCGACAGCAGTGCGACGGTGAAGAGCGGCACGGTGACCAGTGGCGTCAGGTTGGCCGGCGAGGCGCGCAGCATCAGGGCCTGGAAGCGTCCGGCGCCGAGCAGGATCCCGATCATCGGACCACCAGACCGCGGTCGCCGATCAGGTGCAGGTAGACCTCTTCGAGCGTGGGGCGCCCGGTCGACACCGACGTGATGCCGGCCTGGACGAGTGTCTGGAGCACCAGGCCCGCCGCGCCCTCGGCCTCGGTCTCGACGGTGATGGACGATGCACTGGTCGAGGATGTGGTGGCCGAGGATGCGGTGGTCGGGGCGCCGGTCTGGGTCACCGCGCGGACCCCGGGCAGCGCGCGGATCGCGGCGACCGTCGCGGCGGGCACCTGCTCGGCCGTCACCCGCTCGTAGGCGGAGAGCCAGCCGCCGATGGTGCGCGGATCCTCGGTGGCGAGCAGCCGGCCGCCGTCGATCAGCGAGACCCGGTCGCAGACCGCCTCGGCCTCGGCCATGTCGTGCGTGGTGATCAGCACGGTGCGGCGCTCGGCGCGCAGCTCGTGGATCAGCTCGCGGAAGTCGCGGGCGGCGACCGGGTCCATGCCGGTGGTCGGCTCGTCCAGGATCACCACCCGGGGGTCGCCGATCAGCCCGCGGGCCAGGTGCAGGCGCTGTTTCATGCCACGCGAGAAGGTCTCCACCCGCTCGTCGGCCCGGTCCGCCAGGCCGACCCGGGCCAGCAGTTCGGCGGAGCGGCTCTTGCCGAGCGCGCGCGGCTGCCGGTAGAGCGCGGACCAGTAGGCGAGGTTCTGCCTGGCCGTCAGCCGGCCGTACAGCCCGCGCTCGCCACCGAAGACGATGCCGATCAGGCGGCGCACCGCGTCGGTCTCGGCGACCACCTCGTGCCCGAGCACGTGGGCGGTGCCGGAGGTGGGGAGCAGGACGGTGGAGAGGATCTTGCAGAGCGTGGTCTTGCCGGCGCCGTTGGGGCCGAGCAGGCCGTGCACCTCGCCCGGCTCGATGGCCAGGCTCAGGCCGTCCAGCGCGGTGCGTGGCGACTGGCCCTTGCGTTCGTAGACGCGGCGCAGGTCGGTGATGGCGACGGCCGGCGCGGCCGGCGCGGTGGGAGTGGGCGCAGTCGCGCGGGCAGGGGCGGTTGGGGTTGTCCGGGTCATCGTCATCGGCGGGCCTGCTCCTGGTCGGCGTCCAGTCGGTCCAGTTCGGTCACAGCGCGCTCGTACAGGTCGAGGCTGACGATCTCCTGGCCGACCATCAGGTAGTCGCCGACGGGGGTGCGGAGCAGGGCGCCGCCGTCGAACTCCAGGCGCACGGCCGGCACCAGGCCGGGGCGCCAGTCGGTGCGGCGCAGCAGCAGCCCGCCGGCGGGGGCGGCGTCTTCGGTGGCGGCGGCGTCTGGTGTCTCGCGTGCGGCTGTCTCGTGTGCGGCCGTCTCGCGTGCAGTCGTTTCGGCGGCCGCCGCCTCGCGCAGTGGGTCGAGCAGGTCGGCCAGTGCTCCGAGGTCCAGCTGCTCCCCCGCCAGCGTGAGCAGTTCGAGCAACTCGGGTGCGAGCCGGTACTCCCGCGCGCCGGCCAGCAGTTCGGCGGCCGGCGGCAGCCCGATCCCGCCGAGCACCGCGACGTCCACCAAGTCCTTTACCTTGAACGGCCGTTGGAACCGCTCCTCGGCGACGGCGAGCAGATCGGCGAGCACCGGATCGGCCGGTAGCACCGGGCGCACGCCCACCCCGGCCTGGTCACCGGCGAAGGCCGCGGTGCAGAACTCGACCGTGTAGTCGGGTTCCAGCAGCGGGTCCTCCGCGGGGCGGCGCAGCGTGACGAGCAGTTGCCGCTGCGGGTGGCCGAACGTCGTCAGCTCGATCTCCGCGTCCGGCCAGTGCGCCGCAGCCACCGCGACGCCCTGCCACAGCCGCTCCTCGTCCGGCGCGATCAGGTCGAGATCGCCGACCGGGCGCAGCACGCCGGGCGGGTAGTGCCGGGCCAGCGAGGGGCCCTTGACGACCCTTGCGGCCCCGGTTGCCGCGACGATCGCGGCGACCTGGGCGTAGTTGTCGCGGCGGGCGCGGATCCGGCGCAGTTCGTCGGCGGCGCCGCTGCCGATCGGGTGGCCGTCCCGTTCCAGCAGCGAGAGGATCAGCACCGGCAGCGACCAGCCGCGGACCCGGGCGGCGCGCAGCAGGTCCCACAGCGACTCGCCGAGCGGGTCGTCCGCGGGGATCTCCAGGAGCCGGTAGCAGAGTTCGAGGTCGATCGTCGCCGTGCTCGTGCTCGTGCTCGTGCCCGTATTCGCAGTGCTGGTCATGGCCGGTACCGCCAGTCAGCGTGGTCGAGGTCCCAGCCCGCGGCCCGTAGCGAGGCCAGCCGCGCCATGCTCTGCTCGGCCGCAGCCGAGGCCACCGGGTGGACGACGTTGCCGAGCAGCGCCTGCCCGGCGGCGCGGGCGTGCACGGTGGCTGCCGCGGTGAGCGCGGCGCGCGCCGCGCGGGCGTGCGGTCCCGGTTCGACGAGCATGTCGACCAGGTCGATGTACTCCTCGCCGGTGAGGTCGTCCTGCGCGCCGGCGACCATGGTGAGGTGCCCGATCGGGGCCCCGTCGGCGAACGCCACGAAGGAGTGCCGCTGCGGCGAGGCGACGATGTCCCGCGCGATCGCCCGTGCCTGCCCGAGCCGCGCGGATTGCCCGGCCTCCCGGTAACCCGTCAGGTACGCCTGCACGAGCCACTCCTCGATGGGCGCCTCGTGGGCCGCGGCAGACGGGCGCACCGTGACGGCCGGATCGGGGACGGTGACCGGGGCCGGCCCGGTGAACCGCAGGTAGCTCGTCGCCCGGGTCCACGGCGCCGGCAGGCCGGAGTCACCGCGGGTGCGCAGCGTGAAGCGGCCGGAGTCCGGGAAGGCGGCCACCAGGTCGTACCGCAGCACCTCGAACAGCTCGGGGTCGGCGATCAGCCCCGGGTCGCAGTACTCGACCAGGCAGTGCCGGTCGCCGGCGATCGGATCCTCGAACTCGCCGGCGACATAGGGCCGGCCGAGCGTCGAATAGAGCAATTCGGCCGCCCGCGCCTCGGCGATATAGGCGGCGAAACTCGCCGCTTTGTGCGGCGCTGCGTTCGTGTTCATGCTTCCGGCCTGACGACGGCCACGAGATTCTCCAGGACGTCTTTCGCCGCGCTGGAAACGGCTTGGGCGGAGACCGACCGAAGGCGTTCCAGCTCCCATTCGGTCGACCATGACGAGCCGTCGGTGAGCGCGCGGGAGGCGGCCCGGCGGGCGAGTTCCGGCGGGTTGTCCGCGTCTTGCAGGAACGCGACTTCGGCGCGCCGCCGGGCCACCCGAAGGTCGTCCTCCAACGGCCCGTGCTGCGCGACGTCCGCGAGCACCTCGCGGGCCACCTCGATGATCCGGTCGGCGTTTCCCGGCTCGACGCCGATCAGCGCCCGCCAGGCGCCGGCCTCGGTGTACCCGCGGTCCCAGGTCTGGAAGGTGTAGGCGAGTCCGTGCTCGTTGCGCAGTTTCCGGTAGAGCAGCGAGGAGGCGCTCGAATCGAGCAGCGCCGCCAGCAGTTTGTAGGCGTACCGCGCCTGTGCACCCTGCGCGGGCGAGCGGGCGCCCAGGCAGAGCCAGGCGTACTCGGCCGGCCAGGCGGGCACGGCGGCGGTGACGGGTGGCAGCACGGCCGGGCCGGACGCCGACGCGGTGGGTCGGGCGGCCGGCTGAGCGGGGCTGCCGGGCTGGGCACTCTGGTAGCCGGGCTGATCCGGGCTCAGTGGCCGCGGACCGGCGGTGACCAGGGCCATCGGGCTGGTGACGAAGCGTGCGTCGTAGTGCGCGGTCAGCTCGGCGAGCGTGGTTCGGCGCACCTGCTCGGCGGTGCCGCCGACCGGGCGGCCCAGCGGATGGCCGGTGAAGAGCGCCGCCAGAATGGCGTCCTGGACCGCGTCCTGCGGGTCGGCCTCAGCGCCGGCCAGCTCCTGGAGCACGACCTCGCGCTCGGAGTCCAGCGCCTGCTGGGTGAACTCGGCGCGCAGCACGGCGCGGCAGAGCAGCTCGGCGACCTCGTCGGCATCGTCGGCGTGGACCTGCGCGTAGAAGAGCATCTGCTCGAGGCCGGTCTCGGCATTGGCCTCGCCGCCCATGCGCTCCACCCGCTCGCAGAGCGAGGGCCCGCCGGCGAGCGGCGCCGACATCACGAGGTGTTCGAGCAGATGGGCCAGGCCGCCGCGCTCCGCCGGATCATTGCGCGAGCCGTAGCCGACCGCGAGGCACAGGGCCGTGGTGCGCAGCCGCGGGTCCACCACCGGCAGCACGAGCAGGCCGTTCTGCGCCTCGGAAATCCCGGAATGCGCAATCCCGGAATGCGCTGTGGAGTCCGATTCGGAAGGCATTTCGGAGACCCCGGAAGACCGCACCGCCTGCATCTGCTCTCTCCGTCCGTCCTGGTTGGGCCGAGCGGACCCGTGAGCGCCGCGGAAGGTCGGCGCTCACGGGTCTCAGGGCGCGGAGTTACCGGCCCTTCTTCACGACCTTCTCCAGTCGCGGACGAAGACCAGCGCTGTGGTTACGCATGAGAAACACCGCCTCTCTATGGAAGGAGATTCCCGCGGACCGAGGTGCCGTCGGGTCATGTCATCGTGGCACCGGCACCAGGGGATGGGAACGATGCACCGTGCTGCTGGGCCGATTGTGCGAAGTCGGCCGTACGCTCACGCAAGGTTGGTTGTCGAACCGTGGACGAATTCCCTGATGGGAGATCAGATAACGTTGTCGAAAGGACAGTTGACGTAGCTGCCGCAGCGGCGCACCGGACGTCCCCGATCCGTCCTGCGGCCGGGACTCCGGGTCGGCGGATCCGGTCCGCAGATCCGGCCCGCGGGGCATACGTTCGGGCACGTTCGGCCGAACCGGGGCCGGCCCCGGGGCCACTGACAGCTTTCTGGACGAACGGGGGCCGGGAGGGGGAGACATGAAGGACGACGGCGTACTGGTGGCACTCACCGAGGGGAGCACCCAGTTCGCTGGCCTGGCACCGGACGACCGGCAGTGAGCCGAGTTCCTGCCCGGTGGAGCGAGCTCGTGCGGTGGGACCGGGACTGAGCGGCGCGAGCGCCCGGGGGCGGCGGAGTCAAGGGATTGTGACCGACATCCCCTGACAAATGCGTGGAAAACGGGCCCCGGATCGAGCCGGCTCGTGATGGTGCTCACGCGCCCCGACCGTCTCCTGCCCTCCCTAGTAGTCGGCCGAGCGGACTTTTGGGGTTTGGCCCGGCGGCCGGGGGCTGATGGCGGGGTGTTCGGTGTTTTCGCAGGTCAGCGTGGTGTGGCCGGGTGGGGTGGGGGGAGGTTTGACGGTCCGGGGCGGGGGTAGCGCGGCTGCCGGGGGGTGGGTCGGCTACGACCGGGCGTCGTATCAGGGGTCCTTGGAGCGGGCCGCCGGGCCCGCTAACAATGGCTCAGTCGCCAGTTGCGGCGCAGGACCCTCCGGTCCGGTGTCGTGACTCCCGAATCGGCAGCCACACTCCCTGGTGAGGCTGCCCCGGTACCGAACCCCCCTGGACCGTGAGGCCGCAGCGCCTACGGACCACCTTCGGGGGGCCAGGTGCCCCACCTGATTGAGGTCGAACTCCCACATGCCCGTGATCTCCACCCGCATGCGCAAGTCCGCCGCCCTGCTCGCCTCCGGCATCGGCATCGTCGCGATCGGCGCCGCCGTCGTCCCCACCGCCGCCTCCGCCGCCCCGGCCACCCCCCAGGCCATCGCCGCGAGCATCGTGCCCGCCGACCAGCTCGCCTCCTTCGACCAGATCATCAGCCACGAAAGCGGCTGGAACGTCACCGCCACCAACCCCAGCTCCGGCGCCTACGGCCTGGGCCAGGCCCTGCCCGGCAACAAGATGGCCTCCGCCGGCGCCGACTGGCAGACCAACGCCACCACCCAGATCAAGTGGACCTACGACTACATGAACAGCCGCTACGGCAGCCCCAACCAGGCCTGGGCCTACTGGCAGATCCACCACAACTACTGACCCACCCC